>NZ_JBWQTV010000004.1:0-17793 GCF_056619965.1 Halalkalibacter sp. HAAS-P014
ATCAATCAAAGGCATTGAGCGCAAGCCAATGCGCAACAACTTAAAAATATACATTGATATGCTAGCGCATAAAAAAAGATAAGAGAAGCACTTGTTTAGAAAGGCGGTTATAAAATGAAAATCGTTTTTATGGGAACACCTGATTTTTCTGTTCCTGTTCTTAGGAGTTTAGTAAACGAGGGTTACGATATTGTGGCGGTCATCACTCAACCAGACCGTCCGGTAGGGAGAAAACGTATTTTAACACCACCACCTGTTAAAGTTGAGGCGATGAAACATCAAATTGACGTATTACAGCCAGAAAAAATTCGTGATAAAGAAGAGCTATCAAAGATTCTCGAATATCAACCTGACTTAATCGTTACGGCTGCCTTTGGCCAAATACTACCGAAGGATTTATTAGACTATCCTCGTTACGGGTGTATTAATGTTCATGCATCTCTTTTACCGAAATATCGTGGAGGCGCACCCATCCATCAGGCTATAATCGATGGTGAAAAAGAAACCGGTGTTACGATTATGTATATGGTTGAGAAATTAGATGCAGGTGATATGCTGTCTCAAATAAGGGTATCAATTGAAGAAGATGACCATGTTGGAACGATGCATGATAAATTAAGTCAAGCAGGGGCGAAACTACTGCTTGATACGATTCCTGATTTAATAAATGAAAACCTAACACCTGAAAAACAAGATGAAACTGCTGTAACGTTTGCGCGTAATATTACTCGCCAAATGGAGCTATTGGATTGGACTAGAGACGGAGAAGACTTGTACAATCAAATACGTGGGCTGCATCCGTGGCCTGTAGCCTATACAACATTAGAAGGTAAGCCTTTAAAGGTTTGGTGGGGAGAGAAAGTAGCATTTAATCAAACTGAAAGACCTGGAGTAATTGTACGTATTGAAAAAGATGGGATCGTTGTATCTACCGGTAACAACACTGCCATTAAAATAACAGAGCTCCAGCCATCCGGTAAAAAGAAGATGGATGCAGAATCATTTATTCGTGGTTCAGGGTCGCATTTATCTAAAGGAGTACAGTTAGGAGAATCCAATGAGTAAACCAGTGCGCGAAGTAGCTCTAGAAATTCTACTTCAAATCGAGAAAAATCAAGCATATAGTAATCTTCTGTTAAATCAAACGGTGAAACGAACGAACTTAGACCCGAGGGATGTAGGGTTGTTAACAGAGCTTGTATACGGGACGATTCAAAGAAGAGATACACTTGATTTTTATCTGCAATCGTTTGTAAAAAAAGGAGTTAATTCTTTACAAGATTGGGTTAAAGTTCTTTTACGCCTTTCTGTTTATCAATTAGCTTATTTAGATCGTGTGCCTGAGAGGGCAGTTGTCCATGAAGCTGTTACGATAGCAAAAAAACGGGGTCACAAAGGGATAAGTGGAATGGTCAATGGAGTACTACGATCATTACTGAGAGAAGGCTTTCCATCCATTAACGGTATTGAAGATGAAACAAAAAGGATAGCGCTTGACTCTAGCTTTCCTCTATGGATTGTGAAGCGCTGGATTGACCAATATGGACTGGAAGAGACGGAGGCAATGTGCAAAACAAGCCTCTTACCTCCTGATGTGACCGTTCGTGTTAATAAAGTAAAAGCAACAGTTGAAGATGTGATTGTAAAGCTTGAAGAAGAAGGTCTTATTGTCCAAAGGGGGAATTTGTCACCTGATGCCATTGTCATTGAAAAAGGAAACGTATTTCAAACTAATACATATCAACAAGGATTTGTGACTGCTCAAGATGAAAGCTCAATGTTAGTAGGCAGAGCAGTAGGGGCATTACCTGGTATGAAAGTTGCGGATACATGCGCTGCACCTGGAGGGAAGTCTACTCATATTGCAGAAACAATGGATGATACTGGAACTGTGTTATCGTTTGACTTACATGATCATAAGGTGAAGCTTATTCATGATCAATCAGAGCGTCTTGGTTTAACGTGTATTAAGGCTGAAGCGATGGACGCGAGAAAAATAAAAGAAAAGATCTCTGAACAATTTGATCGGGTTTTAGTTGATGCACCATGTAGTGGATTTGGGGTCATCAGGCGTAAACCAGATATTAAATGGTCAAAAAAAGTAGAAGATATTCACTCAATACAAAACATTCAACTAGAGATTTTACGAGCGGTAGCTCCCTTTGTTAAGCAGGGAGGAAAACTTATTTATAGTACTTGTACGGTAGATAAAGACGAGAATGAACAAAGTGTCGCGAATTTCTTAGCTGAACAGCCGGAGTTTCAACTAGATGATACATTAAAAGATAGACTACCTGAAAAAGTTTTAGGGCGTTATCATGAGGGGATGCTAACAATACTGCCACATGATTTTCAAACAGATGGCTTTTTTATCGCAAGTCTAACGAAAAAATAACTTAGGGTGAAAGGTGTGCGACGATGGAGGAATTAAAACAAACAGTAAAAGTGCCAGATACAGGGGAACTGAAGTCGATTTATTCCTTGCAGTTTGAAGAGTTACAGGATTGGTTAGTTGAGCAAGGGGAACCAAAATTCCGTGCGACGCAAATTTTCGAATGGCTTTATCAAAAACGCGTGTCACAATTTGAGGAAATGTCGAATTTGTCAAAGGAATTACGGGGTAAATTGTCGAATTCTTTTAAGATAACAACTTTAAAAATCATTACTAGGCAAGAATCATCAGATGGTACTGTTAAATTTTTATTTGAGTTACATGATGGTTATTCAATTGAAACAGTCGTAATGCGTCACGAGTATGGTAATAGTGTTTGTGTTACGACACAGGTTGGTTGCAGGCTTGGCTGTACATTTTGCGCTTCTACTCTTGGGGGATTGAAACGAAACCTTGAAGCAGGGGAAATAGTCGCTCAAGTATTAGAATCCCAAAGAGCGATGGATGAAGTCAAAGAGCGTGTGAGTTCGGTAGTGGTCATGGGGATTGGTGAGCCATTTGATAATTATGATGAACTTGTTCCATTTCTAAAAACCATTAACCATGAAAAAGGATTAAATATTGGTGCAAGACATATTACTGTCTCGACAAGTGGGGTTGTGCCAAAAATTTATAAGTTTGCAGATGAGAAAATGCAAATCAATTTTGCCATTTCCTTGCATGCACCAACGACGGAAATACGTAGCAAGTTAATGCCGGTAAACCGAGCATGGCCATTGTCAAAGCTGATGGATTCGATTCGTTACTACATTGAAACAACTGGAAGGCGAGTTACGTTTGAATATGGTTTGTTTGGTGGAGTAAATGATCAAGAAGAACATGCAGAACTACTAGCTGATTTAATTAAAGATATAAAGTGTCATGTGAACCTAATTCCTGTTAACTATGTATTAGAACGTGATTATGTACGCACGCCACGCAATCAAATTTTTGCGTTTGAAAAAGTATTAAAGAATCGTGGAGTCAATGTAACAATTAGACGAGAACAAGGTCATGATATTGATGCAGCTTGTGGACAGCTTCGAGCAAAGGAGCGAAAAGAGGAGACGAGGTGACAGTTGGAAATGGAGTTTACGTTTCGAACGGATGTAGGGAAAGTTCGTGCGCATAATGAAGATAGTGGTGGAGTTTTCAAAAACGAGATAGGAATTCTCGCTGTCGTAGCTGATGGAATGGGGGGGCATCGTGCTGGAGATGTTGCTAGTGCGATGACTACAGATTACTTCCGTGATACGTGGGAAAACGAAACGAAAATAGAGTCTGTTGTTGATGCAGAAAAGTGGCTTGTTGACCAATTTGAGATATTGAATGAGCAATTATTTTTGCATGCTCTAGACAATGAAGAGTGCCGAGGTATGGGGACTACACTTGTTGTGGCTCTGTGCACAGAAGAATTCATTTCTATTGCGCATATTGGTGATAGTCGCGCCTATATTTACAATGAGTTTGGCTTTCAGTTAAAAACATCTGATCACTCTCTTGTACAAGAGCTTGTTCGTAATGGCCAAATTTCTGAAGAGGAAGCAGAGCACCACCCTAGGAAAAATGTTTTGCTGCGAGCATTAGGCACTGAGCGAGAAATTAAAATAGATGTGACAACATTACTAGTGGAAGATGAACAACAGATCTTATTATGCTCAGATGGATTAACGAATAAAGTATCGGCTGAAGAATTAAAAAGTTGTTTGCAGGAATCAGGTCAACTATCATTAAAAGCTGATCAACTAATTAGTTTAGCTAACGAGCGCGGTGGCGAAGATAATATAACAGTTGCTCTTATCCATTATCATAAATTGATAAATAATCGGAGTTCCTCGCAATGATTGGACAACGAATTAGTGGTCGCTATCAGATTCTTGAAACAATAGGTGGCGGTGGGATGGCGAATGTTTATAAAGCGCTCGACGTCATTCTTGACCGTTATGTTGCTGTTAAAGTATTGCAACCACAATTTTCGGATGATGAACAATTTATAAAGCGTTTCAGAAGGGAAGCACAGTCTGCCACAAGTCTCGCTCATCCTAATATTGTTAATATCTTTGATGTTGGTGAAGAGGAAAGTACGTACTACATAGTAATGGAATATGTCGAAGGTCAAACATTAAAGGAGTTAATTCAAGCTCGAGGTCCAATTCCGGTTGAAGAAGCAATTGATTACATGCAACAAATGCTTGCCGCTCTAGAGCATTCTCATGCTAATCATATAATACATCGCGATATTAAGCCACATAATATCTTGATTGGAAACGACGGCATTTTAAAAGTTACAGACTTTGGAATAGCACGAGCCATTTCAGCGGCTACAATCACTCATACAAATTCAGTAATGGGCTCTGTCCACTATTTATCTCCGGAACAAGCACGGGGTGGACACGTAACGTATAAGTCAGACCTTTATTCACTTGGTATTGTATTGTTTGAAATGGTAACAGGAGAATTACCGTTCCAAGGAGATACGGCTGTTTCTATTGCAATCAAGCATTTACAAAATGATGTGCCATCAGCTAGGGAGAAGGTACCATCTTTACCTCAAAGTGTAGAAAATGTTATAAGAAAAGCAACTACAAAAGATCCGATCCAGCGCTATGAAAATGTTCAAGAAATGGAAGAAGATGTAGCGACAGTTCTAAACCCTGAGCGTGTCAATGAACCACCATTTGTTCTAAGTAATGAGGATGAAGAAGTGACAAAAGCGATTCCGATCATTCGTGAACATGATACGACTGATTTAGAAAAAACTGTTGAGGTCACTCCGGCAAAAATGTCAACGATTAAAGTTGAAGAACCGAAAAAAACGGGTAAGGATACTGAGCCAGAACCAAAGAAAAAAGGAAAGAAATGGATTGCAATCTTAGTTCTTATAGCCTTTTTAATTACGGGGGCGACAGTAGCGGCTTTTGCCGTTATACCAGGTATTTTTCAAGTTGGTGAGGTAGAGGTACCTGATGTGATTGAGCTCCCATACGACGAAGCAGAAGAAATGTTAGTCGGGTTAAAACTAAGGGTAGAGAGGGAGGATGTTCCTGATGATACTATTCCTAGCGACCATGTCGTTAGGCAAAATCAAGCACCAGGTTCTATGGTTAAAGAAGGCTCTATCGTTCGCTTATTTGTTAGTGAAGGTCAGGAGGAAATTGAACTTATCGATGTAATAGGAATGCCCATTGAAAGAGCTGAGTCTCAGTTGAGAGAGAGGGGATTTTCCGTAGAAACATCTGAAAGGGAAACTGATGAAGAGCCTCCAGGCATTGTCCTTACTCAATTTCCTGGTGAAGGAACTTTAGTTGTAGTAGATGAAACAACAGTGCAATTGACTTATAGTACAGCCCGTCCAATTCAATTACGAGATCTTCAAGGGATGGAAGAATCGGCTGTTAAACTATATTTAGCTGAAGTGGGTTTAAATGTTAATTTAGATTATTCTCATTCTAACTCTATTCAAGCAGGAAGAGTGGTTAGCCAATCTCCTTCTCCAAATGCAATGGTTGATAAAGGAGAGACGGTTAGGGTTGTGATATCTGAAGGGCCAGAACCACGACCTGAACCCGAACCCGAGCCCGAGCGTCCTCGGGACGAAGAGCCAGAACAGCCAGAAGAAGAACCAACTTCTTTATTCGAAGTGACATTTGAAATTCCTGAAGATATAGACGTAAAAGGATCAGATAACATTCGGATCGTTTATAGGGATGTGACAACGGATGGAGAAGACCAAGTTTTGATTGATACAAATGTGAAAAATGTTAGGAAATATCCGATAGAACTTAGGGTCAGTCCATCACAGCCGGGTTCTTTTGATGTCTATATTAATGATGTTCATGAACATCAATCAAAATCCTATACGTATTGATTTACAGTAAGTTGATAAGCTCCTATCTTAGGTAGTGAGCTTATCGTTATGTTTCATAGATTTGACCTATTAGGAGGTATTGAATGGCAACAGGAATGATTATAAAAGCATTGAGTGGTTTTTATTACGTTCAAACAGAAGAGGGCGTATTTCAATGCCGTGGAAGAGGGAATTTTAGAAAACGTCAAATTAAACCATTAGTGGGAGATCAGGTAGAATTTGAAGCGGAAAATAGAACGGATGGCTATATCCTCGATGTATTTGAGCGAAAAAATGAACTTGTTCGCCCACCTATAGCAAATGTTGATCAAGCATTGTTAGTCTTTTCGGCGCTGGAACCGGACTTTAGTCCTTTGCTTCTTGATCGATTTCTAGTTCATATTGAAGCAAATGACCTTATGCCACTCATTGTAATCAGTAAAGTAGATCTACTTAGTAATCAATTGCGTACGGAAATTGAAAAGTATAAACAATTGTATGAAGGCATTGGTTACAACGTTTTATTAACATCGACGCTAGAGGCTCAAGGGATTGATGATATCATTCCATATTTAGAGGGTAAAGTTAGTGTAGTTGCAGGACAGTCTGGAGTAGGGAAATCATCATTATTAAATCGCTTAAAACCTGAATTGAACATTGAAACAAATGAAATCTCAACGCACTTAGGAAGAGGAAAGCATACAACAAGGCATGTGGAACTGTTGAAGATTGGGGACGGACTAGTAGCTGATACGCCAGGATTTAGTTCCCTTGACTTTATAAATTTAGAGGCAGAAGACCTATCGTTATGTTTTCCTGAAATGAATGAACTTGCATCGGACTGTAAGTTTAGAGGGTGTACGCATACCTCTGAACCTAAATGTGCTGTTAAGGCAGCTTATGAAACAGGAGACGTTAGTAGTTTAAGAATGAAACATTATTTGCAATTTTTAGACGAAATAAAAAGTCAAAAAAGGAGATATGACTAATGATCAAGATTGCACCATCAATTTTATCAGCAAATTTTGCAACACTAGCTGAAGATATAAAAGATGTCGAGCAAGGGGGAGCTGATTATATCCATATTGATGTTATGGACGGCCACTTTGTACCGAATATCACAATTGGTCCATTAGTAGTTGAAGCGATACGTCCTGTAACGAATTTACCTCTAGATGTGCATTTAATGATAGAAAATCCGGATCAGTATATCGCGCAGTTTGCTAAAGCTGGAGCAGATATTATCTCCGTTCATGTTGAAGCGTGTCCTCATTTACACCGGACGATTCAGCTTATTAAGGATCAAGGTGTGAAACCAGGAGTGGTGTTAAATCCGGCGACCCCAATTGAAATGATTGAACCAATTATAGATGAGGTAAATTTAGTGCTACTCATGACCGTAAATCCTGGATTTGGAGGACAAAGATTTATAAATTCGGTTTTATCGAAGATTGAAAAAGTTGCAGAACTTGTTCAAAGTCGGGGGTTAAGTGTAGAAATTGAAGTGGATGGGGGAGTTAATCCTCAAACGGCAAGAAAATGTGTGGAGGCAGGAGCAAATGTATTAGTAGCTGGTTCGGCTATTTATAATCAAGAAAACCGTGCTTTGGCAATAAAAGAAATAAGAGGAGAAAGTTCAAACAACATGCGTTAAAGTATGTTGTTCTTTTTATATGATATAAATATAAATTAAAGAGAGAGCTGTAACCTAGAAGGTTGAAGCTACGAGCGCTCTTTGTATTTTCATTCTTTATGAACATTCTTTCTGCATAGACATATATTGAGGTATAGGGCATATGCATAATGATAAAGAGACAAGAATATTTGCTCGAGGAAAGTAATGGGATATGACGTAATTAAAAAATAGGTATAGTTTGTCGTATCTTCATATATAAGTTTAAGAGGGCAATTATTTTTTATCCTTATCATTGATTCTTGTCTAAACAAAATGGCTTGATGGATAGGGGCGACTTCGCTTCACGTCCTATGGTCGTGAGTCAAGTTTCTTTAACATTATCCCCGTGGCTATTCACGTTGAGGAGGAGGAGCTATGAAATTCTACACGATCAAGCTGCCTAAGTTTTTAGGTGGGTTTGTCAAGGCGGTACTGAACTCATTAAAAAAAGGGTAAAACAAAAAAGCACCGGACAACGGTGCTTTTTTGTAAAGTTATAAAACTCAGTTTTATAACTTAAACGCGCTCAACTTTACCAGACTTAAGTGCGCGAGTAGATACGTATACGCGTTTTGGCTTACCGTCTACTAAAATACGTACCTTTTGAACGTTTGCACCCCAACGGCGCTTCGTTTTATTAAGTGCGTGAGAGCGCTTATTTCCACTACGAGCTTGTCTTCCTGTAATATAACATTTACGTGCCATTATATGCACCTCCTTAATCCAATACAACACTTGAAATCATACTTGAATATAGTAGCATAGCCCCTCGTATAATGCAATAGCTTCGTAGAAACTTTATCAAGCAATCTTGCTTGACACATTCTTTAAAAGCTGAGATTCAATTACGCTTTTAAATTCATGTATAGTATAGTAAAATGGTTAAAATGAATCAAGTTTGTCTTCGAGAGGGAGGAATGGAAATGTCAATTGAAATGAAAACTCAGCTAGGTGTTGTTGATGTATCAAAAGACGTAGTGGCAACAATTGCTGGTGGAGCAGCCATTGACTGCTATGGAATTGTTGGTATGGCTTCTCAAAAGCAATTGAAAGATGGCCTTACTGATTTACTTGGAAAAGAAAATTTCCGTCGTGGCGTCGTCATTCGTGAAGATGAAGAACAAATTCATATTGATATGTACATTATTGTTAGCTATGGAACAAAAATTTCTGAGGTGGCTTACAACGTACAAACAAAAGTAAAATATCAACTAGAACAAATGTTAGGGCTTGATGTTGATTCCGTGAACATCTTTGTTCAAGGTGTCCGCGTCACGAACCCGTAAGCACGTGTTAGGAGGAACTGTTGGTGGCAAAACAAATTGAAGGTAAACAGCTTGCTACTATGTTTATTGAGGGAGCTGCTAATTTATCGAGGAATGCAAAGGTGGTCGATGCGCTTAATGTATTCCCCGTTCCTGATGGAGATACAGGAACGAATATGAATTTATCGATCACTTCAGGTGTTAAAGAGGTAAAGCAAAATGTACATGATGACTCGAGTAAGGTTGCGGCTTCTTTTGCAAAAGGTTTGCTAATGGGGGCCAGAGGGAACTCAGGAGTCATTCTTTCACAATTATTTAGAGGTTTCTCAAAACACCTTGAAGGCAAACCTCGAATCAATGCGATTGACCTTGCTCAAGCTTTTGAACGTGGAGTTGAAACGGCTTATAAAGCAGTTATGAAACCTGTTGAGGGGACGATTTTAACGGTTGCAAAAGATGCAGCAAAACATTCCTTGAAAATCGCGAGAAAACACGAGGATGTTCTTTATGTTATGGAAGAGACGGTAAAAGAAGCCAACGCTTCTTTAAAACGTACACCAGAGTTATTACCTGTTTTAAAAGAGGTTGGAGTAGTGGATTCTGGTGGGCAAGGGCTAGTGTATATTTATGAAGGGTTTCTTGCCGTTTTAAAAGGGGAAAAAATTGCTGATACACAAGCTGCTGATGAGATCTCAATGGATAATTTGGTGAAGATTGAACACCATAACGCACAAAGTCATATGGCAACAGAAGATATAGAGTTTGGCTTTTGTACGGAAGTAATGGTCCGTATTGAGGAAGAGAAAACAAAAAAATATCCATATGTTGAGTCGGACTTTAGAGGAGAACTTAGTAAGTTAGGTGATTCCCTATTAGTTGTTTCAGACGAGGACCTTATCAAAGTACATATCCATGCAGAACAGCCAGGAGAAGTATTAACGAAGGCACAACGCTATGGAGAACTTATTAACATAAAGATCGAGAATATGCGAGAACAGCACACGCATCTCCTTGATGAAACAAAGGCTGTATATGAAAATCGTCCAAGTAACCAACCATCTGAAAAGAAACAGGAAAAGAGTGAATTTGGTATTGTAACGGTTGCAATGGGAGATGGCATTGCTAAACTCTTTAAAGGTTTGGGTGCTGGCGTTGTAATTGAAGGTGGGCAAACGATGAACCCTAGTACCGAAGACATTGTTAATGCGATTGAAGAAGTTAATGCAGAAAAGGTGCTTATTTTACCGAATAATGGAAATATCATTATGGCTGCAGAACAAGCAGCAGAAGTTATAGGTGAAAAGGCTATTGTAGTACCTTCTAAAACGGTACCACAAGGACTTGCAGCATTGCTTTCATTTAACCCGACACAAGGATTAGAAGTGAACGCTGGAATGATGAAAGATGCGTTGTCTACTGTGAAATCGGGTCAAGTAACATATGCAGTTAGAGATACTAATATTGATGGTATCGATATCAAGAAAGACGATTTTATGGGAATAGTAGAGAAAAAAATTGTTAGCTCAGGTGCAGACGTTCTCGAGGTGACAAAAAATCTTATCAATCAAATGGTAGATGAAGAAAGTGAAATTGTGACATTGTTACAGGGTGAGGATGCAACTGAACAGCAAACAAATGAACTTGAACGTTTTATGGAAGAGCAATATCCGGATGTTGAAGTTGATGTGCACTCAGGTAATCAGCCACTTTACTCGTATATTATTTCAGTTGAGTAAAGTTAGAACGAGTAGAGGAGGGTTCTAAGTGCAAAATGTAAAAATAGTCACGGATAGTACGGCAGATATACCTTCCACATTAGTAGATCAATTAGGTATTACTGTTGTACCTTTAAATGTTATTTTCTCTGAAACTGAGTCGTATGAAGACGGGGTTACATTAACATCTAATCAATTTTATCAAAAAGTTAGAGAGTCAAATACCATCCCCTCAACGTCACAGCCAACGCCATACCAATTTGAGGAAGTATACCGTTCGTTATTAGATGACGAAAAATGTGACATTCTTTCTATTCATTTGTCATCGAAACTAAGTGGAACTTATCAAGCTGCTACCATTGCTAAGCAATCGATGGATGAAGGAGATCTCGTTCATCTAATTGATTCGAAAAGAGCATCTTATGCAATTGGAATCATAGTAGTTGAAATTGCCCAATTAGCAAAAGAAGGCCACTCTTTACAAGAATGTAAAGCAAGGTTGGACGAATTGCTGCGTGACACAAATGTGTTTTTTATGGTAGATACGTTAGAATATCTTCAAAAAAATGGGCGTATTGGGAAAGCTTCTGCTATGATTGGTTCCATGTTGAAAATTAAACCAATTTTGTCTTTAACAGAAGAAGGAGAAGTTTACCCTTTTGAAAAAGTTCGTGGACAGAAGAAGGCATTAAATCGAATCATTGAGATTTTAAAAGAAAAGTATGGCACTGCACCTGTTCATGTTGGCATTTCACATGCTGTGAATGAACCGTTAGCTGAGGAAATACTAGCTAGAATAAAAGAAGAATTTGATGTTAAAAGTGATGTCATTACATCGATTGGAGCTGTTATAGGTTCTCATGTAGGACCAGGTACTGTTTCGATAGCTATGACAAAAGTTTGATAAAATTAAAAAAAGAGGGTGACTCTCCTTTAGCTGTTTACTTCTAGTGGGCAATATAATCTATATTGCGATTGCTAGTTGTATATCGAAGAGAGTTACCTTCTTTTTTTTCAAGTAGAGGCTAAGGGAGTATCATTGGATAAAACATTCATATCAGATACTAAGTATAACGAATTAATACATGTAAGGAGGAGGACAGTGGCACAGATCATTGTATTGGAAGCGTGTCACTTCAAAAGGAATGAGTAATGTAATGAAACGACCTGTGTTAGATGTGAATGGAATAGGAGAAGAAACAGCTAAGCAACTACAAGCCTTGCGAATTTTTACTGTAGGGGATTTGCTTGAACACTTACCATTTCGTTATGAAGATTATCAATTGAAAGATTTACATGAAGTGAAGCATGAAGAACGTGTGACGGTTGTTGGTAAGGTGCAAAGTGAAGTGTCAGTCCGTTACTTTGGTAAAAAGAAAAATCGACTCTCTTTTCGCTTGTTAGTTAATCAGATACTTGTCACGGTTACTTTTTTTAATCGAGCTTTCTTAAAAAATCAGATTTCAATTGGAGCAGAAATAACTGTTACAGGAAAATGGGATCAACATAGAATGACGATTACAGGAAGTGAATTTCGCAAAGGACGTGAAGAAAGAGAGCAAACAATATCTCCCATCTATTCTGTTTCGGGAAAGTTAACAACGAAATCAATTCGTAAATTTATCTACCAAGCAATGAATCAATATGGATCAGAAATTCCTGATATTCTTCCACCTGAACTGTTAGAAAAGTATAAATTGCCAACAAAGAAACAGACGATATCAAGGTTGCACTTCCCACCCAATGCAGAGTCAATGAAGCATGCAAGAAGAAGAATGGTGTATGAGGAGTTTTTGTTGTTTCAATTAAAAATGCAAGCATTTAGAAAGGTGAATAGAGACAGGTCTAATGGGAGAGCTCTTGTCGTATCTCACAAAGATATTGATGAGTTTGTCAAGCAGCTCCCGTTTCCATTAACAGGTGCCCAAAAGCGTGTTGTTGATGAAATAATGAATGATATTCAATCGGACTATCGTATGAATCGATTATTACAAGGGGATGTGGGATCTGGTAAGACGGTTGTTGCTGCTATATGTATGTACGCTGTTATTCGTGCTGGTTTTCAAGCTGCGTTAATGGTTCCGACTGAGATTCTAGCAGAACAACATGTTCAATCTTTAAAAGAGTTACTGGAGCCATTAGGTGTGTCAGTGGAGCTGTTATCTGGGTCCGTTAAAGGGAAGAAGCGTTTAGAAAAACTGTCTAAGTTACAGAGTGGAGAATTATCATTAGTTGTTGGAACCCATGCTTTAATTCAAGACGATGTGCATTTCCGTAAACTTGGTTTAGTTATTACAGATGAACAACATCGCTTTGGAGTTGAACAACGCAGGGCTTTGCGTAATAAAGGGGAAAATCCTGATGTCCTTTTTATGACTGCAACTCCTATTCCTAGGACATTAGCGATCTCTGTGTTTGGAGATATGGATGTTTCGGTTATTGACGAACTGCCTGCGGGGAGAAAGTCTATTGAGACTTACTGGGCTAAGCCGGATATGTTAGATCGTGTGTTGGACTTTATAAGAAAAGAATTGGATGCTGGTAGACAAGCGTATGTTATTTGCCCATTAATTGAAGAATCTGAAAAACTTGATGTTCAGAATGCTATTGATGTACATATGATTCTTGAACAGCATTATAAAGGTATTTGGAAGGTTGGTTTAATGCATGGAAGACTTCATGCCTCGGAAAAAGAAGATGTTATGGAATCTTTTAGTGCCAATGAAACACAAATTTTAGTTTCAACTACCGTTGTTGAAGTTGGAGTAAATGTGCCGAATGCAACGATTATGGTCATTTATGATGCGGAACGTTTTGGACTATCGCAGCTCCATCAGTTGCGAGGAAGAGTTGGACGTGGAGAGGCACAATCATATTGTATCTTGCTAGCGGATCCAAAATCTGAAGTTGGCAAGGAACGAATGAAGATTATGACTGAAACGAATGATGGATTTGTTCTTTCTGAACGTGACTTAGAATTGAGAGGTCCTGGAGATTTTTTCGGGGCAAAACAAAGTGGTCTTCCTGACTTTAAGGTTGCTGATGTAGTCCATGATTACCGTGCTCTAGAAGTAGCGAGACAAGATGCAGTAAAAATGATTAATTCTGAACAATTTTGGACGGAAATGAAATTCGAAGGTTTACGAAATTACATCGACGAGCAAGGTGTAATGAATGGTCAAAAAATTGATTGACTATTGAAATTAGGAGAGAGCAATTATATACTACTCTTAGTACCTAGTCATATAAGGAACGGTAATCAACGGTTACTAAACTAGTTAGAATTAAGTAAAGTAGGCGATAAATGCCATGAAACTAAAAAAGAAAGAACGACAAGCGCTCTTAAAAGAGACGATAGAACAAAACCCATTTATGACTGATGAAGATCTTGCAGACCAATTTTCTGTTAGTATTCAGACCATTCGTCTAGACCGTCTGGAATTATCAATACCAGAATTACGAGAGAGGATTAAAGGCGTGGCGAGGAAGCAACTAGATGATGTCAAAGCGCTTTCGCCTGATGAAGTGATCGGAGAAATTGTTGATTTACAACTTGATGAACGAGCTATTTCCATATTAGATGTCAGGGAAGAACACGTTTTTACACGTAGTGGAATCGCACGAGGACATCACCTTTTTGCACAAGCTAACTCACTTGCTGTTGCAATTATCAATGACGAAATGGCACTAACCCAAAAAGCTACGATTCGTTTCACAAGACAAGTTCAAGCTGGGGAAAGAGTGATTGCGAAAGCAAGAGTGACTAATATTGAAAAAGAGAAAACAGCTGTTGAAGTGAAAAGCTATGTTGAAAAAGAGCTTGTTTTTTCGGGTGAGTTTATTATGTTCCGTACAAATGATAGAGAGGCGAAAAGGAGAGAGTCATAATGAACATATCAATAGATGCTATGGGAGGAGATCGTGCACCAAAAGCTCAGGTCGAAGCAGCCCAAAAAGCGATTCAAACGTTTCCAGAATTGAATATTACATTGGTAGGAAATGAACAAAAAATTAAAGAACATATAACAAATGAAAAGAATATTACGGTTTTACATACTACGGAAAAAATAGAAGATTCAGATCAACCTACAACAGCTGTACGCAGAAAAAAAGATTCTTCAATGGTTCTAGCAGTCAGGGAAGTAAAGGAAGGCCGAGCTGATGCTTGTATATCAGCTGGTAATACAGGTGCATTAATGACTGCTGGCTTGTTACATGTAGGGCGTATCAAAGGGATTGATCGTCCTGCTTTGTCACCGATGTTGCCAACTCTTGACGGGAAAGGCTTTCTCCTGCTTGATGTAGGTGCGAATATGGATGCAAAGCCAGAGCACCTCCAGCAGTACAGCATTATTGGTAAGACATACATGGAAATGGTACGTAAAGTAGAAAACCCCCGTATTGGCCTTTTGAATGTGGGGACTGAGGATGGAAAGGGAAATGAACTTACTAAAGCGGCTTTTTCCTTACTTAAATCTAGTGACATAAATTTTATTGGAAACGTTGAGGCGCGCGATCTAATGGAAGGCGTAGCGGATGTTGTTGTTTGCGATGGCTTTTCGGGGAATCTTGTCTTAAAGTCGGTTGAAGGAACAGCAGGAACTTTGTTTTCTTTGTTGAAAAAAGAATTAACGAGTTCTCTTCTAAATAAGCTTGCAGCTGGAGTGCTAAAGTCAAGCTTTAGGGATATTAAAAATCAACTAAGTTATTCGGAATACGGTGGGGCTGGCCTTTATGGCTTGAAGGCACCTGTAATCAAAGCACATGGCTCATCTGATGCGACTGCTGTATTTCACGCAATCCGTCAGGCGAAAGAAATGGTTGAGCATCAAGTTGTTACAATTATTAAAAATGAAGTTGCTAAAGTTGTGGAGAAAGAATAGAGGGGAGTTTTTTTGATGGCTAAAATTGCATTTTTATTTCCAGGACAAGGCTCACAAGCTGTTGGAATGGGGAAAGAATTGATTGAAAAGGAACCAGCGTGTAAAGAGGTATTCGAACGTGCTGACCAAAAATTGGACTATTCGCTAACTGAGATTATGTTAAATGGGCCAGAAGAAACTTTGAGAAGAACTGAGCATACACAACCGGCTTTAGTAACGATGAGTACGGCGGTCTTAAGTCTTCTTCAGGAAGAGAACATTCAACCTGATTTTGTAGCTGGACATAGTTTAGGGGAGTACAGCGCCTTAGTTGCTGCAAATGCACTGTCGTTTGAAGATGCTGTATTTGCAGTGCGAAATCGTGGGTTATTTATGGAGGAAGCTGTTCCTTTTGGTGAAGGTGCAATGTCAGCAGTGCTTGGTTTAGACCGTGATATACTCCAAGAAATTTGTGCAAAAGTCACAGAAACTAATGAACCGGCAGAACTTGCTAATCTAAATTGCCCAGGGCAAATAGTCATTTCAGGTTCGGCTAAAGGTGTAGAATTAGCAGGAGAAAGAGCCAAAGAAGCAGGTGCCAAAAGAGTGATTCCACTTCAAGTAAGTGGACCATTTCATTCTAGTTTAATGAAGCCAGCAGCAGAAAAATTAAAGGGTGTGCTTGACAACATTTCGATTGCAGATGCAAAAGTACCTGTAATTTCTAATGTTGCTGCAAATGGCGTTCAAGAGGCTGCTCAAATTCGTTTGAATCTTATTGAACAAGTATATTCTCCTGTGCTATGGGAGGACACAATTCGAACGCTTATTGATCAAGAAGTAGATGTTTTTGTTGAAGTTGGCTCCGGCAATGTACTGACTGGCCTTGTGCGCAAAGTAGAAAGACGCGCAAAAGTGATTGCAGTAAGTAACCGAGAAGGAGTATTAAAAGTCAAAGAAATGCTAGAAGGAGTGAAGAAATAATGTTACAAGGAAAAACAGCTATTGTTACAGGGGCTTCGCGTGGCATTGGACGAGCAACTGCAATTGAACTAGGCCGTAATGGTGCTAATGTGGTGGTCAATTATGCTGGAAGTCAAGAACGAGCGGAGCAAGTTGTGGCAGAAATTAAGGGACTTGGCGTTGATGCTCTTGCTATTCAGGCTGATGTTGCAGATAGTGAGCAAGTACAAGCGATGGTTAAAGAAACAATTGCGGCATTTGGACGTATCGATATTCTAGTAAATAATGCAGGTATTACAAAAGATAATTTAATTATGAGAATGAAAGAAGAAGAATGGGATGCTGTTATTAATACAAACCTAAAAGGTGTCTTTAACTGTGGGAAGGCAGTAACCAGGCAAATGATGAAACAACGATTTGGTAGAATTATTAATGTTGCCTCTGTTGTTGGGGTATTAGGTAACGCTGGACAAGCTAACTATGTTGCTGCAAAAGCAGGTGTAATTGGGTTAACAAAAACGATGGCACGTGAACTTGCTAATCGAAACATCCATGTAAATGCTGTAGCTCCTGGCTTTATCGCTACGGACATGACCGATGAACTTGGTGAAGACATGAAGGCGCAACTATTAGCTCAAATTCCTCTAGCAGCCTTAGGAAAACCGGAGCACATTGCAAATGTCGTTCGCTTTTTAGCTAGTTCAGATGCCGATTATATGACAGGACAAACCCTCCACGTCGACGGTGGAATGGTCATGCCTTAAAGAGATTTATTGAAAAGGTCGGTTTATACCTTTTCAATAAATCTCGCAGCATTGAGCGAACCCTCCGTAATCTTTAAAGTCTTTAGAGTGAACTTCTCAAAAGACGAACGGAGAGAGAAGCCAATGCAATAAGAAAAAAGGTCGGTTTATACTTTTCAATAAATCTCGCAGCATTGAGCGAACCCTCCGTAATCTTTAAAGTCTTTAGAGTGAACTTCTCAAAAGACGAACGGAGAGAGAAGCCAATGCAATAAGAAAAAAGGTCGGTTTA
>NZ_JBWQTV010000005.1:0-202062 GCF_056619965.1 Halalkalibacter sp. HAAS-P014
TATACCTTTTCAATAAATCTCGGAAATAACAGGTTGACAGAAGGGGTGTTCATCGGTAAACTTTTCCTAGTCTTTATCAACATTGAACTTTAACTTTGAGAGGAGGTGAACGAACATGGCAGATACATTATCACGTGTTACAAAAATCGTTGTTGATCGTCTTGGAGTAGAAGAAGCAGAAGTTAAACCAGAAGCTTCTTTTAAAGATGATTTAGGGGCGGACTCATTAGATGTTGTAGAACTTGTTATGGAACTTGAAGATGAGTTTGATCTAGAAATCTCTGATGAGGAAGCAGAAAAAATTTCAACTGTAGCTGATGTAGTTGATTACATAAACAGCCGTCAGTAGGTGAGGGAAGTCCCATATGCTTGCCATGTGGGACTTACTTTCAAGTCTAGAAAAAAATTAATAAATTCATCATACGTACAATCCGTTGGTTTTAATTAATGATGTTGGAGGTCGCTATGCCACAATCTTCGAAATACTATCGAAAATCGAAGTCCCATTATTCAAATGATCGAAGACGGGGAAATAGAAAAATGAGTCTTACTGAAGACCAGAAGAAAAAGTTTGATGTTTTAATGCAACGAACTGAGTTGACTTTTGAAAATAAAAAGCTCTTAATCCAAGCTTTCACCCATTCATCGTATGTGAATGAGCACCGTATCTATTCCTTCCAAGATAATGAACGACTAGAATTTTTAGGAGATGCCGTTTTAGAGTTATCTGTTTCACAGTTTTTATTTAAAAAATTTAAAACGATGAGTGAAGGGGATATGACAAAATTACGAGCATCAATTGTTTGCGAGCCATCGCTTGCTCAATTTGCTCAAGAATTGAAATTCGGAGAAGTTGTTTTACTTGGAAAAGGAGAGGAAATGACTGGAGGGAGAGCTCGACCTGCACTTTTAGCCGATGTATTTGAGGCTTTCATTGGTGCTCTTTATCTAGATCAAGGATTAGAATCCGTTTTTAAATTTTTAAATGATACGATGTTTCCGAAAATTAATGACGGTGCTTTTTCTCATATGATGGATTTCAAAAGTCAGCTTCAAGAGTTCATTCAGCGTGACAACCTAGGGCAAATTCAATATATCATCGTACAAGAGCGTGGTCCAGCACATAATCGAGAATTTGTTTCCGAAGTGCAATTGAATGAATCTACCCTTGGTATTGGCACTGGTCGTTCAAAGAAAGAAGCAGAGCAGCATGCTGCGCAACAAGCACTAATGAAATTAAGTGAACAAGAAAAGTTAAAATAAAAAATGTCCTCTCGTATTCAAGCGAGAGGACATTTTTTTTATCGTACTATCATCATTTTCGTAATTTACCTAACTCGGTTACAATGGCATCAAGTTCACTTACTGAGAATGATTGTTTCTTTATGACCATTTCATATATGTCACGAAGCTCTTCATATTGTTCTGTATCGAAGCTTTTTGAATTTAGAGCAGCTGCATTAACAATTTGAATTTTCGTTTTGATCTCTTCTAACATAAATTCAATATTATCACGTGTATTTACATCAAGATTCATCGTTTCGCTCCTTTTGATTAATTATGTAAGTATCGTATCATAGACTTGTCCTTTTGTCCTCTCAATCTGTAAATAAGCTTTTTGCTATGGTAAAATAGATAAGTTGTTAATTTAAGTTAGGGGGAAGGAATATGTTCCTCAAGCGACTTGAAGTCGTTGGGTTCAAATCTTTTGCTGAACAAATCAATATTGATTTTGTTCCGGGTGTTACAGCAGTTGTTGGACCAAATGGAAGTGGAAAAAGTAATATTTCAGATAGTATACGCTGGGTTCTAGGTGAACAATCCGCTAAGTCACTCCGAGGGTCAAAAATGGAGGATATTATTTTTGCGGGGAGTGATAGTCGGAAACCATTAAATTATGCTGAAGTTAGTTTGATCTTAGATAATGAAGATCAACATTTATCAATTGATTATAGTGAAGTTAGTGTAACACGTAGAGTGTATCGTTCAGGTGACAGTGAATATCTTTTAAATAAGCAACCCTGTCGCTTAAAGGATATTGTTGATTTATTTCTGGATTCTGGTTTAGGAAGAGAAGCTTACTCTATAATTGGTCAAGGAAAAGTCGAAGAGATTTTAAGTAATAAAGCAGAGGATCGGCGCGTGATCTTTGAAGAAGCAGCAGGTGTTCTCAAGTATAAAACGCGAAAGGTAAAAGCAGAAAAGCGTTTATTAGAAACGCAAGAGAACCTTAACCGTGTGGAAGACATATTACATGAACTAGAAGGACAAGTGGAGCCATTAGAAGTCCAGGCTTCTATTGCAAGAGATTACTTGCAAAAACGAGAAGAGCTAAAAGAAGTAGATATTGCTTTACTTGTGCATGAAATAGATGAGCTGCATGAAACATGGACAACGGAAAAAGAGAAGTTAACAAACTTATTAGAAACATATGAACAGCGTCAACAAAAACTTGAACAAATGGAACAGTTACGGGTCTCTTTGCGTGAGAAAACGAATCAATTATCTACTGAGTTTACAAAATTACAAGAAGAACTTCTACTTGCAAGTGAAGAACTAGAAAAAAGTGAAGGAAAACGTGAAGTATTAAAAGAGCGTAAGAAAAATGCAACTCAAAATAAGGACCAACTTGACCGCTCTATTAAAGATAAACAAGAGCAATTTGAAACGGTTCTAAGTGAGTGGCAAGAAGAACAGACTATTCTTAAGAAAGCTAGTCAAAATTTATCGATGCTGGAAGAGTCAGTCAGGCAAAAGCAGAAATTAATTCAGAGATCTAATGTAGATGTGGAAGAAGAAATTGATCAACTAAAATCAGATTATATTGAAGTGTTGAATGAACAAGCTAGCATTCGTAACGAGCGCCGGTATTTAGAGGAGCAGCTTCAGAAACAGGAGATTCAACAACAACGCCTATTAGTAGAAAATGAAGAGTTACTCGATCATCGTGAGCAATTGATGGTAAAGCTTTCAGCTGCAAAAGAAGTTGTAGAAAGAAAAGAAAGAAATCTAGAGGAAGTTGTTTCAACTTATCGTGATCAGCAACGCGCTTATGAACAAGATAAGCAGAAGTATCAAAAAAAGGAAACTCAGTTATATGAGACGTATCAATTGACTCAAAAGCTGCAGTCTCGAGCAGATGTTCTCGAAGAAATGCAAGCTGATTTTTCAGGTTTTTTCCATGGTGTTAAAGAGGTTTTAAAAGCAAAAGGTAAACAATTAAACGGGGTACATGGTGCTGTAGCAGAACTTATTCAGGTACCTAAAGAATTTGAAATTGCTATTGAAATTGCTCTTGGAGGATCTTCTCAACACATTGTAATGGGGTCAGAAGCTGAGGCGAGGTTTGCCATTCAATTTTTAAAACAAAACCGAATAGGGAGGGCTACATTTTTACCATTACCGATCATTAAGCCGAAAGGGATTCCTGTATCTCAACTTGAGCAAATGCAGAATCATCCTCATTTTATAGGTGTTGCGAAATCATTAGTGGAAAATGATCGTGTTTATGATAGTGTCATTTCCAATTTATTGGGGAATGTGGTTGTTGCCAAAAACCTTCAAGGTGCAAACGAATTAGCGCAACTTTCCGGACATCGCATTCGAATTGTTACCTTAGAGGGGGACGTAGTTAATCCGGGTGGTTCGATGACTGGAGGTTCAGTAAAGCAAAAGCAAACACCTCTTCTTGGCAGAAAAAGAGAATTGGAAGATTTAAAAGAGAAATTGTTGAAGTTAGATCATGTTACTAAGCAACTAGAGCATGAAGTGAAAGCGTTGAAACAAAAGCTTGTAGAGAACGAACGTTACTTAGAAGATCTCCGTCAAAAAGGGGAGAGTGCACGCGAGCAGGTTCAAAGTGCTAAAGTAAATGTGCGTGAATTTGAACGAGAGGTTGAACGATCACAAGACCAATTTTCACGTTTTGATCGCGATAAATCAGGATACCTTGATGAAGTAGAGCGCCTTACTAATCGTCTTGATGAATTAAAACGAACATATGAAGCAGCGGGAGAACAGGCAGAAACGCTAGAGGAACAAGTGAAGACGTTAGAAGGGCAGCAACAAGAACAACGAAAATCAAGAGATAGTCTGCAAGAAGAATTGACTCAAGAAAAAATTAAAGTTGCAACAGCGAAGGAACGATACCATTCTATAGAGGAACGTGCGAGGAGTCTTACTTTGCAAAAAGCAAGGTTAGAAGAAGAACTAACGGAGCTTAAAGATCATTTTGATTTGCTTGTTGGGGAAATGTCAGATCGTTCTAACGGAGAAAGTGGTCTTGAACACAGGATCGAGCGTGGACGCGAGCGTAAAAAAGAATTAGCAGATGCGATTGCTGAAATGAAAAAGGAACGTGAAGAAGTAGATCAGGCTTATAATGAGCTCGAACATACATTGAAACTTCAGCAAACAGAACACGTAAGTCTTGCGGATGAATGTCGTAAAATTGAAGTGAAAGTAAATAGGATGGATGTGGAACTTGATAATAGGTTGACACATCTACGTGATGAATATGAGCTTTCGTTTCAAGCCGCGAAGCAAATGTATAAACTTACATTAGTGCCTGAAGAGGCTAGAACAAAAGTGAAACTTATCAAGCTTGCAATTGAAGAGCTTGGAACCGTAAACTTAGGAGCTATTGAAGAGTATGAACGTGTCCGTGACCGGTTTGAATTCTTAACCGAACAGCAGGAGGATTTACTTACTGCTAAAACGACTTTACATGATGTTATCTCTGAGATGGATGAAGAGATGACAAAGCGGTTTCAAGAGTCATACGTGTCAATCCGTGAGCATTTCCAAACGGTGTTTAAAGACCTATTTGGAGGTGGACATGCCGACTTAGTGTTAACAGATCCTGAGAACCTTTTAGAAACTGGAGTAGAGATTTTGGCGAAACCCCCTGGCAAAAAAATGCAAAATTTAGCTCTGTTATCTGGAGGGGAACGTTCGTTAACCGCTATTGCATTATTATTTGCTATATTAAAAGTGCGCCCCGTTCCATTTTGTGTTCTCGATGAAGTGGAGGCGGCTCTTGATGAAGCAAATGTCAGTCGATTTGCACACTTCTTAAAAGATTTTAGTGGGGCTACTCAATTTATCGTGATTACACACCGTAAAGGAACGATGGAAGAAGCAGACGTGTTGTATGGTGTTACAATGCAAGAATCAGGTGTGTCTCGTCTTGTATCGGTTAAATTGGAAGAAACAAAAGAATTAGTAAAGGGGACATCATAAGGGTATTTCCCTTTTGATGTTTCCAAGGTAAAGCAAGGTTTTAAGATTTGACTGTTGGGTTTGCAAAAGAAAATTTATTAATACTAAGAGAGATAGGTGAGAATATGAGCTTTTTTAAAAAGTTGAAAGATAAGATTACGAATCAAACGACAGACGTGACGGATAAGTTTAAAGAGGGACTTGAGAAAACACGTGATTCATTTGTTGGTCGCATGAATCAACTAGTTTATAAGTACCGTAAAGTTGATGAAGACTTTTTTGAAGAATTAGAAGAACTGTTAATTAGTTCAGATGTTGGTGTAACAACAGTGATGGAATTAATTGACCAATTAAAAGATGAGGTGCGCCTTCGCAATATAAAAGATACTAAGGAAATTCAACCTGTTATTTCGGAGAAACTTGCTGAATTGTTAGAAAAAGAAGGTGATGATACAAGCCTTAATTTGCAAGAAGGTGCGATGACTGTCATTTTGGTAGTAGGCGTAAATGGTGTAGGGAAAACAACATCAATTGGTAAATTAGCTCACCAGTTAAAGCAAGAAGGAAAATCGGTTATGATGGCCGCCGGAGATACGTTTCGTGCAGGTGCAATAGAACAACTTGAGGTATGGGGAGAACGAGTGGGGGTAGATGTTATTAAGCAACAAGAAGGCTCAGATCCAGCAGCTGTAGTGTATGATGCGCTCAAAGCTGCTAAATCTCGTAATGTTGATGTACTCTTATGTGACACGGCAGGCCGGCTTCAAAATAAAGTAAACCTTATGAATGAACTAGAAAAGGTTAAGCGTGTAATTGAACGTGAAGTTCCTGGTGCACCTCACGAGGTTTTGTTGGTTTTGGATGCAACTACAGGACAAAACGCAATGTCGCAAGCTAAGACGTTCGGCAAAGCAACGGATGTATCTGGCATTGTGTTAACGAAACTTGATGGAACGGCAAAGGGTGGGATCGTTTTAGCAATCCGTCACGAATTGGATATTCCTGTTAAATTTGTCGGTCTTGGTGAACAGATGGATGACTTACAAGCATTTGATGCAGAGCAATTTGTTTACGGATTGTTCCGAGAGTTAGTAGAGGCTGAAGTAGAAGAGGAATAAAGAACTAAATGGAAGGGTGTCTAAAATCGCTGTAGTAAGGCAACTTTTTCAGTTATTCGAGATTGTTAAGAAAAAAACTTGACACTTATAACGAGGTGTTGTAACATAATATCTCGTAAAGGGAAATCACTTAACAAGGGGTTGGTTATGTGTTAGATAAGACATTTAGGATGAATTATCTTTTTGATTTCTATCAGTCATTGCTAACACAGAAGCAGCGTAAGTATATGTCATTGTATTATCTTGATGATTTCTCGTTAGGTGAGATTGCTGAGGAGTTTGAAGTTAGTCGCCAAGCCGTATATGATAACATTAAGCGTACAGAAGCAATGTTAGAAGATTACGAAATGAAGTTGATGCTTTTATCGAAATTCAAGAAGCGTTCAAAACTCATAACGAAAATGAAATCAGCAGTAGAAAAAAATGCGACTCCTGAAGAGATCATGTCACTGCTTGACTCTCTTGAGAAATTAGACTAGGAGGCGACAACATGGCATTTGAAGGTTTAGCGGAACGACTGCAAGGAACGTTAACCAAAATTCGTGGAAAAGGGAAAGTAAGCGAACAAGACGTTAAAGAGATGATGCGTGAAGTTCGTTTAGCATTACTTGAAGCGGATGTTAACTTTAAAGTTGTCAAACAATTCATTGCAAGTGTGAAAGAAAAAGCGCTTGGGCAAGAAGTTATGAAAAGCTTAACGCCTGGACAACAAGTAATTAAAGTTGTTAATGAAGAGTTAACTTCATTAATGGGTGGTGAGCAAAGCAAAATTGCTGTCGCACCTAAGTCACCAACTGTGGTTATGATGGTTGGACTTCAAGGGGCAGGTAAGACTACGACTACAGCGAAGCTTGCTAATCATTTACGAAAGAAACATAATAGGCAGCCATTGCTCGTTGCTGCAGATATTTATCGTCCTGCTGCAATTAAACAGTTGGAGACATTAGGGAAGCAATTAAATATGCCAGTCTTTTCACTTGGTGATCAAGTTAGCCCAGTTGAGATTGCGAAGCAAGCCATCGAAAAGGCAAAAGAAGATCATCACGATTATGTTTTAATCGATACAGCCGGTCGGTTGCACATTGATGAAACACTAATGGATGAACTGAGACAGGTAAAAGAAGTTGCCACACCTGATGAAATTTTACTGGTTGTCGATGCAATGACTGGACAAGATGCAGTCAATGTTGCAGAGAGTTTCAATGAACAACTAGACGTTACCGGGGTTGTTCTAACAAAGCTTGATGGTGATACACGTGGTGGTGCTGCGATTTCAGTTAAGGCTGTTACGAATACACCGATTAAATTTGCGGGTATGGGAGAGAAAATTGACCAACTCGAGCCATTCCATCCAGAACGTATGGCTTCTAGAATCCTTGGCATGGGTGATGTTCTTTCACTTATTGAAAAAGCACAAACAAATGTTGATGAAGAAAAAGCCCGTGAACTTGAGAAGAAAATGCGCAATATGGATTTCACATTTGATGATTTCTTAGAACAACTTGATCAAGTGCGAAGTATGGGTCCACTTGATGAACTTTTAAATATGATGCCTGGGATGAATAAAGCTAAGGGATTGAAAGATTTAAAAGTAGACGATAAACAAATCGGTAAAGTTGAAGCGATCGTTCGCTCAATGACAAAGAAAGAAAAACAGGATCCTAGTATTATGAATGCTAGTAGACGTCGCCGAATTGCCAAAGGTAGTGGAACGTCAATTCAAGATGTAAATCGACTCCTCAAGCAATTTGAAGATATGAAGAAAATGATGAAACAAATGACCGGCATGACCTCTGGTAAAGGAAAGAAAAGAGGTAAAGGTCTTGGAGGTTTTAAACTTCCATTTTAACCTAGAAATCCATTTTTCTAGTTGAAATCTAGAGAAATTGATGATATTATAAATTTTTGTGTGAATATTTTTGGAGGTGTCCCACGAATGGCAGTAAAAATTCGTTTAAAACGTATGGGTTCTAAAAAGGCCCCATTTTATCGTGTAGTAGTAGCAGATTCACGCGCACCGCGTGATGGTCGTTTCATCGAAGAGATCGGAACGTACAACCCATTAACTCAACCAGCTAAGGTTGAAATTTCTGAAGAGAAAGCTCTTGACTGGATGTTAAAAGGTGCAAAACCTTCTGATACAGTACGTAACCTTTTCTCTAAAGAAGGTTTAATGGAAAAGCTGCATAACGCAAAAAACTCTAAGTAATGACTATAATTGCTGCAATTAGTGTGAGAAAATCTTCTCATGCTTTTTGCTTATCTGAGTGATATCTATGATCGCTCTGTAGTGCTACTATAATCATTGTCTCTTCTTTTTTATTAACTAGTAAAAGGAGAATATTATGAAAGCGTTAGTTGAACACATTGTAAATGCACTTGTTGACCATCCTGATTATGTTCAAGTTGAAGAAGTAGAAGAGGGCCAAACTCTTAACTTACGATTAACTGTTCATCCTGATGATATAGGCAAGGTTATAGGGAAGCAAGGTCGGACCGTTAAAGCGATTCGCTCGGTATTATTTGCTGCAGCGCCTACGCAACGAATTCGATTAGACATCGTGGATTAGTAACGCAAGAAAGGGTGAGGGATAACCTCTCCCTTTTTCTATTATAAAGATATTCAAATGCTAAAAGAGTCAGAGAATGCATCGATATCAGTAAGTGAATATCCTGTCAGAGAACGTCCTATGTTAGGGGTGTGTGATGAAAATAGTTAGAAATGCAGTGATAAAACATGTTTTAACTGAACAGAGGAAAGAAAAACTCATAAATCAGTTTGAAGCTGAACTTTTGCAATCGAAGCGTGAGATTGAACAATTTACGTTTCTTTTACATAAAAAACTTAAAGGCTCTAGCAAGCATGAACAAGATAAAATACGAGCACGCTATAAACAAGTAATAAAAGAACGCGAGGAAACGATTGAAAACCTCAATTTTAAAATGGAACAAGTAAAACAACTAAAATCAGGTACGGAAATTCGTGAAGGTACAGTAGAGAGCATAATTGAAATAAAGCAAGGTGAACCTTGGCCAGATGTTGATTCGATACCGGAGATAATTATTCAAGATGGAATTGTGAAAGAAATTCGAGAAAGTAGGAATGATGATGACTGAGTGGTTTAAAGTAGGGAAAATTGTTAATACTCATGGAGTTAAGGGAGAAATTCGAGTTATATCTACAACAGATTTTGCTGAAGAACGTTACGCAGTTGGGACTGAATTAATGATAAAAGGGGAGAGTGATAAAGAAATTTTTGTGAATGTACGTCATCACCGTCGTCATAAAAATTTCGATTTGTTGCAATTTGAAGGCTACAACTCAATAAACGACGTCGAACGTTTTAAAGGTTGTACTTTGTACGTCTCCGAACAATATTTAGACGAACTAGAGGAGAACGAATTTTATTATCATGAAATTATTGGTTGTAAGGTTGTGACGGATAAAGGGGAAGAGCTTGGTAAAGTAAAAGAAATCTTTGAAACTGGGGCGAATGATGTTTGGGTTGTTCAGCGCTTCGGTGAGGGAAAAGATATTTTACTTCCGTATATTGAGGACGTTATAAAAGAAATTGATATCGAGAACAATGTTATTCGTGTTCATGTTCTAGAAGGGCTAATTGAATGAAGATTGATATTTTAACTCTTTTCCCTGAGATGTTCACAAACGTTTTTGGGAGTTCAATATTGAAGCATGCAAAAGAATCAGGAGCTGTTTCCTTCAATGTTGTTGATTTTAGGGAATATACGGAAAGTAAACACCGAAAAGTAGATGATTATCCATACGGTGGGGGAGCGGGTATGGTATTACGTGCTCAACCACTATTTGATGCTGTCGAAGATTTGAATAAAGACAAACAAACGAAACCTCGAGTTGTGTTGCTTTGTCCTCAAGGGCAACGCTACAATCAAAAAAAAGCAGAGGAACTAAGTCGAGAAGAGCATATCATTCTTCTCTGTGGCCATTATGAAGGCTATGATGAGAGAGTGAGAGAATATCTTGTTACGGATGAAATATCGATTGGTGATTACGTATTAACAGGTGGAGAACTAGGAGCAATGGTCATTGCTGATAGTGTTGCGCGTTTACTACCTGGGGTACTGGGAAACAAGGAATCAGCGATAACCGATTCATTTTCGACCGGTTTATTAGAACACCCTCATTATACAAGACCAGCTGAATTTCGTGGTATGAAAGTGCCCGATGTGCTCTTATCAGGACATCACAAAAATATCGAGGAATGGAGGCAACGTGAGTCACTTCGGAGAACGTGGGAAAGACGCCCGGATTTGCTTGCTGATAAAGATTTAAGTGAGAAGGAAAAGAAATGGTTAGAGGAATTTTCGAAAAAAGAATGATGACCACTTATTTGTGAGTGTATTTGCTTTTGTGAAAAGTAAAAAAACTACACCTAGTCTTAGGTTTTATGAAAGAGAAAAATCGACCTTTTCTTGAAATCCCTCTTGTGATTCATGTATGCATATGGTATTATAGTTTTTGTGGCTTAAGGCCTGTTATTACGATGTTCCGCTGTAGTATTTGGCTAACATGAGCATCTGTATGGAAGGAGTGGAATTATATGAACAACATTATCCGTGAAATTACTAGTGAGCAACTACGTAGTGATCTTCCAGCGTTTCGTCCTGGTGACACTTTAGTTATCCACGTTAAAGTTGTTGAGGGTACTCGTGAGCGTATTCAGTTATTCGAAGGCGTTGTAATTAAGCGTCGTGGTACTGGAATTAGCGAAACTTTCACAGCGCGTAAGATTTCGTACGGTGTAGGAGTTGAACGTACATTCCCATTACATTCACCTAAGATCGCTAAGATCGAAGTGAAGCGTCGCGGTAAAGTACGTCGTGCTAAACTTTACTACCTACGTAGCCTACGTGGTAAAAAAGCTCGTATTAAAGAAATTCGATAAAGAGCGAGGAAAAGAGCTTAGGAGACTAAGCTCTTTTTTTTAGATATGTAATGAAGGGGAATCCTTTTCAATAAAGGATCTTCGGAAGGTTTTTTTTATAAAATACAAGAGTGAAAGTCCATGGCTTGCTCTATTACACGCTCAAATACCCTAAAAAAATATAGGCCGACATCTAGACGTTAGATGTGGTAAACTATTGCTTGTGATTATTTACATAACGGAGGAGGGCGATACATGAGTAAGGAGAAGAAAGAATCTTGGGAGTGGCTGAAAGCGGTCGTTATAGCACTTGTCCTTGCATTTGTTATTCGTCAGTTCTTATTTGCTCCAGTGATCGTTGATGGGGAATCGATGATGCCGACACTAGAACACACTGATAGAATGATCGTTAATAAAGTCGGTTATACTTTTGGGCAACCTGACCGATTTGATATTATTGTTTTTCATGCTCCGGCTGGGAAGGACTATATAAAACGTATTATTGGTTTACCTGGAGATGTGATTGAGTACAGTGATGATGTACTCTTTGTTAATGGCAAAGCGATGGATGAGCCATTTTTAGATGAACTAAAACAAGTATACAATGGGGATAGGTTAACGGGAGATTTCCAAGCGATTACAGTTCCTGAAAATGAATTATTCGTCCTAGGGGATAATCGAGGGAGAAGTAAAGATAGTCGTGATATTGGAACGATTCATGTTGATGATGTTATTGGAAAAGCTAATATTGTATTTTGGCCTATTTCAAATTTTCGCATCGTAAAGTAGGAGGTGAGCGTAATGACGATTCAATGGTTTCCTGGCCATATGGCTAAAGCTAGAAGAGAAGTGACAGAAAAACTAAAGTTTATTGATGTTGTGATAGAGCTTTTAGATGCACGAGTTCCATTAGCGTCTAGAAATCCAATGATTGATGAAATAGTTTCTCATAAACCGAGATTAATCTTATTAAATAAAGCCGATTTGGCTGACCAGTCAGTTACCGAACAATGGAAAGCCTATTTTGAGGAAAAAGGGGCAAAAGTACTTTCTGTTAATGCGCAAACTGGTAAAGGAACAGATAAGATTCCAAATGCATGTAAACAATTAGCAAAGCCGATCATTGAGAAAATGATCTCTAAAGGAATGAAGCCTAGAGCTGTCCGTGCAATGATATTAGGTATTCCAAATGTAGGTAAGTCTACCCTAATTAATCGTCTGGCATCGAAGCGCACAGCAGAGGTTGGAGATCGTCCAGGGGTGACGAAACGACAACAATGGATTAAGGTTGGGAAAGAATTAGAACTTCTAGATACACCAGGGATCTTGTGGCCGAAATTTGAGGATCAAATAATTGGTTATCGCTTAGCGGCAACAGGTGCGATAAAGGATGAGTTGTTAGATTTTCAAGATATATCGTTGTTTATTTTAAATTATTTAAAAGACCACTATCCTACTTTAATAAAGCAACGTTACAAATTAGATGACGTTCCAGAAGATGGATTAACTCTATTTGAAGAAATAGGAAAAAAGCGTGGTTGTTTATTAAGTGGGGGCTATATAGATTACGACAAAGCTGCAGAGATCATCTTACGTGAAATGCGTAATGGGACTTTGGGTAGAATATCGTTAGAAAGACCAGATAATATATAGAGCCGGTTGATAGGGCCATAAATAGGCTTTATCACCGGTTTTTCAATTTTTTATCAAAAAAGTGCTTATCGTAATAAAAATGATGGCCGATATAAGAAGTAAGGAGTTGAATAGCAGTGACACTTTCGATAAAAGAACTAGAAGAAAAATTAATGACCCGAAATGATATAGATGATAAGCTGCTACAGAACCTTTTGCAAGATGAGCGTAAAGGTGTAAAGAATCTATTGAAACGTTATGAAGCAAAGAAAAATAAGAGATTAGCATTGGAAAAAATGCATATGGAAATGCTAACCTATGAAGCACAATTACGTAAAGAAGGTTGCATGCATATCGCGGGGGTTGATGAGGTTGGCAGAGGCCCATTAGCTGGGCCAGTCGTGGCTGCAGCGGTTGTCTTGCCTTCTGACTTTAAGTTATTAGGTTTAACAGATTCAAAAAAGTTAACGAAAGAGAAACGTGAAATTTTTTATGAAGTTATTAAGGAGAAAGCTATTGCTTATTCTGTAAAGATGATTCATGTAGATCAAATTGATGAAATTAATATCTATGAATCTACGAAACTTGCCATGATAAAAGCTATTACTGATATTGATGTTAAATTAGATCATTTATTGCTTGATGCGATTTCCCTTAATATTCCTATTGAACAAACTTCTTTAGTTAAAGGAGATCAGAAAAGTTTATCAATTGCTGCTAGTTCTGTATTGGCAAAAGTAACACGCGATCGTTATATGAAAGAAATTGATCAGGAATTTCCTGGTTATGGATTTAGTAGTCATGTAGGTTATGGAACCAAAGAGCATCTTGAAGCGATTAAACAGTTTGGTATTACTAGAGAGCATCGCAGATCGTTTAAACCAATAAGAGACTTCGTATAAAAAATAGGAGACAAGTCATGTTTCAATCTCATATCCAAAGTCAACCTACATTACATACAAACAACGTTCAGCAAGTAAAGGCTTTAACTTTAACAAGAGGACAACTTTTACAAGGGAAGGTAACGAAAGTATTTCCTAATAACTTGGCGATGTTAACGATGAATGGTATGCAGTTAACCGCACACCTTGAGGCAGCTTTAATTGTGGGACAACGGTATTGGTTTGAGGTGAAGGATGGAAAAGGCCTTCCACATCTAAAGGTTTTACAAGGTCACAAAGCTTTTACATCTTCTAAAGAGGGGATAATCCAACAACTAGGATTGCCTGAAGCCAAAGGGGCGGAATCACTTGTTGAAAAATTAGCTAGTAGACAGATCCCATTTTCTAGAGAGACGATTACGAACAGTCTGCAAATATTAGGCTCACTGCAGCAACTCAATGAAAAAGGATTTGAAACGATTGCGGCAATGCTTCAAAAGCAAATCGTTATCTCAAATGAGTCATATTTAGCATTTCAAGTTAATGAACAAAAAAACCAATAAGTGAACAGTTGATGGAGCTAGCAACTCTTCTAAAAAATGTGCAAAATGACAAAGCGAATAAAATAGTAGAATTGATCTATAAAATAATGCCGACTCTAGGCCAAGAATCAATAAATGTTTCGCATCTTAAATCAATTGTTTCGATGCTAGGATATAATTATGAGCATAATATTGTTCGCTTTCTTCATGGTGAAGTTCCAAAAGAGCCACTTTTTGAGGATCAGTTAAAAGCTTTATTAATTAGTCTACAAACTGAAAAGCTTACTACACCAATTAAAAAGCAAGCAAATCAAACACTGTTGCAATTAACAGCACAACAATTGTTGATGCACGAGCAGATAGGCCCCAAGCATCAACTTTTATTTCAAATACCTTTAAATTTTGGTATTTTACAAACTGATATGACAATGCAATGGGAAGGTAAAAAAACAGAGGATGGACAATTAGATTCATCCTATTGCCGTATTCTTTTTTATCTAGAGTTGGAAAGGTTAGAAGAAACGATTGTAGATTTACAGATCCAAAATCGGGTCGTTACGATTAGCATCTTTAATGAGAAAGAAAAACCACAAGCTTTAATTGAGCTTCTATCCCTAACCTTAAAAAAGGCTCTGAAAGAACACGATTATCAACTTCTATCCGTTACTTGGAAACCTATTAAAGCGATAAAAAATGGAAATCTGACTTCAACATACCAACCAGTTTCAAGCTATCAAGGAGTTGATATCCGCGTATGAATAAATCAAATAAGGTCAAAAAGGAGGCCGTTGCACTACGGTATAATGTTGAGACGGATGACTCACCAAAGGTAATTGGTAAGGGAAAAGGTTTACTAGCAGAAGAAATTATCTTAAAAGCGAAGGAACATAATATTCCCATTCAAGAAGATTCTTCTCTTGTTGAAATGTTAGCGCAATTGCAATTGAATCAGACGATTCCCGATGAGCTTTATGAAGTAGTTGCTGAAGTTTTTGCTTTTATTTACCAAATTGATCAACATGAAAAGAAAGCTGGCAAATAATAGATGTGTTTTTTTAGGGCACACTATTAATGCCAGCTTTTTTCTGGTAATTCTGTTAAGAAAGGAACAGGTAGATATGAAAGATGGAAAATTTGTTATCCCTGAAGCTAAGCCCGATCTTACAAGATTTAAAGAAGAATATGCTCATGAATTTGGTATTCACCATTCCATACAAGAAACGGATGCAAAGGTAAAGTTAGCAAAGTTTTTTTCTAAACAAAAAGAAAAAGAAAATAACGATAATGATCAAAAAAAACAAGTAGATAAAACTGAAAAATAGTTGTTTAAAGCCAAGAAATAAACTATATGACAATATTTCTTTCACGGCTTCTTAATCATGTTCTAAACGTGAAATGTCGAAGTTTTTCTACTAATTTGAATTGGTGAGGGATTTACCCCTCCCCAATTTGAGAAAACAATGGTAGAATAGAAAAGGATTCAGCCATTCACATAAAAGTGAAGAATGGAATGAAATTACATGCAGTTGATAGGAGGATGGAGAGAGAATGAATATCCACGAGTATCAAGGGAAAGAGCTTCTACGCCAGTATGGTGTTGCTGTTCCTAATGGGAAAGTAGCGTTTTCTGTTGAGGAAGCAGTTGAAGCAGCAAAGGAATTAGGTTCAAGTGTTAATGTTGTAAAAGCACAAATCCATGCAGGTGGACGTGGGAAAGCTGGCGGTGTAAAAGTCGCAAAGAATTTAGATGAAGTTCGTACATATGCTGATGAAATTCTTGGTAAGACGTTAATTACTCACCAGACCGGACCAGAAGGTAAAGAGGTAAAGCGCTTACTAATTGAAGAAGGGTGCGATATTAAAAAAGAATACTACATTGGTTTAGTATTAGATCGTGCAACTTCAAGTGTAGTAATGATGGCTTCTGAAGAAGGTGGAACAGAAATTGAAGAAGTTGCAGAAGCAACTCCTGAGAAAATTTTTAAAGAAGTAATCGATCCTGCAGTTGGTCTTCAAGGATTCCAAGCGCGTCGTCTTGCGTTTAACATAAATATTCCTAAGGAACTTGTGGGTCAAGCCGTTAAATTTATGCTAGGTCTTTATCAAGTATTTGTTGAGAAAGATTGCTCGATTGCAGAAATTAACCCTCTTGTCACAACAGGTGATGGTAAAGTTATGGCATTAGATGCAAAATTGAACTTTGATTCAAATGCTCTTTATCGCCAAAAAGGCATTTTAGAGTATCGTGACCTAGAAGAAGAAGATGAAAAGGAAATCGAAGCTTCGAAATATGATCTAAGCTATATTTCATTAGATGGAAATATTGGTTGTATGGTTAATGGTGCTGGTCTAGCGATGGCAACGATGGACATCATCAAACATTACAATGGTGATCCGGCTAACTTCCTTGACGTAGGTGGCGGTGCTACTGCAGAAAAGGTAACAGAGGCGTTTAAGATCATCCTTTCTGACGATAGTGTTAAAGGTATTTTCGTTAATATCTTTGGTGGTATTATGAAGTGTGACATTATCGCTGAGGGTGTTGTAGAGGCTACAAAACAAGTAGGTCTTGAAATTCCTCTAGTTGTTCGTTTAGAAGGAACAAATGTAGATTTAGGTAAACAAATCCTTAAAGATTCAGGATTGAACATTACAGCTGCGGATTCAATGGCTGATGGCGCACAAAAAATCGTTTCATTAGTGAAATAGAAAGGCGGGACATGAGAGAATGAGTATCCTTATTAACAAAGATACAAAAGTAATTGTGCAAGGGATTACAGGAGCAACAGGTTTGTTCCATACACAACAAGCTGTTGAGTACGGTACAAATATTGTTGGTGGAGTAACACCTGGTAAAGGTGGTACAGAAGTTGAAGGAATTCCAGTATTCAACACAGTTGAAGATGCTGTGAAAGCAACAGGTGCAAATGCATCAGTTATTTATGTTCCACCTGCATTTGCTGCAGATGCTATTATGGAAGCAACTGATGCAGAACTAGATTTAGCAATTTGTATTACTGAAGGAATTCCTGTTTTAGATATGGTAAACGTAAGACGCTATATGGAAGGCAAGAAAACTCGTTTAGTGGGACCGAACTGCCCAGGTGTTATTACGCCTGAAGAATGTAAAATTGGTATTATGCCAGGATACATCCATAAAAAAGGTCATGTTGGCGTAGTTTCTCGTTCTGGTACACTTACGTATGAAGCGGTTCACCAATTATCAACGAATGGTATCGGACAATCAACAGCTGTAGGTATCGGTGGTGACCCGGTTAATGGAACTGACTTTATTGATGTACTTAACTTATTCAATGAAGATCCAGACACGTATGCTGTTATCATGATTGGTGAAATTGGTGGAACAGCTGAGGAAGAAGCTGCTGAATGGGTAAAAGCAAATATGACAAAACCAGTTGTTGGATTTATTGGTGGTCAAACAGCGCCTCCAGGAAAACGTATGGGACACGCTGGTGCGATTATTTCTGGTGGAAAAGGTACAGCAGCAGAAAAAATCAAAACAATGGAAAACTGCGGTATTAAAGTAGCTGAAACACCATCAGTAATGGGTGAAACATTAATCTCTGCACTAAAAGAGCAAGGATTGCTTGAAAAGTGCACAACGCATAAAGTAACGAACTAATGTAAATAAGAAGAAAGTCCTCTCACTAGAGGGCTTTCTTCTTATTGCTATAAGGAGATGGTAGAATAATGCCTGACTTAAGAAAACGGTTAATTCACGTCCATAGTTGTCCAGTTATGACAAGGGCTCTATTACGTACAATCTTGGTTCAAGACCCCGAGTTAAAGCATGTCTATCAATTTTCAATAAAGGATCTTTCAGAGCAGTTCTTGATCCCCTTTGAGCGAGCCGAGATCCTATATAAGTATTTACATGCAACTACCCCTGATCACACCCTCGCTAGCCTTCATTCAAAGCGTATATTTACAATTACACTGCTTGATCACGATTACCCCTTGTTGTTAAAAGAAATTTATGACCCACCATTGGTTTTATACGGAATTGGAGCAAAGAAAATAATCAAGTCAGAAAGGCGTTTGGCTGTCATAGGTACTAGACTGCCTACGAAAATAGGTATTCAAACAGTCTCAGCCCTTATCCCTGAGATCTCAAGACAGAATTGGACGGTCGTTAGTGGGTTCGCTCGTGGAATAGACTCGTTAGCTCATTCTCAGGCAATAAAAGCTGGAGGTGAAACAATAGCTGTTCTCGGTTCAGGTTTGGCTCATATCTATCCGAAAGAAAATTTTCATTTATTCTCACAAATGTCGAAAAATCATCTTCTCCTCTCAGAATACCCACCTAATACACCACCCCAAAAATGGCATTTTCCTGCTCGGAATCGGATCATAAGTGGCTTATCTAAAGCGGTACTTGTGGTTGAAGCGAAAGAAAAAAGTGGTTCACTAATTACGGCAGATCAAGCATTAGAGCAAGGAAGAGACGTTTTTGCAATTCCGGGTTCTATCTTCTCTCCACAATCAAAAGGCACCAACCTATTAATCCAACAAGGAGCTAAATTAGTAATAGATGAGAAAGATATTTTGCAAGAGTTAGAGTAAAAAAATTTAATAAAAACTGTTTTTTCGACAAAAAACAACCTCTTTTTGTTCTGGTTGTTGTTAACTTCTGTTTGACAAATAGCAAAAGTGTGTTTAATAATAGGGAAGATTTTAATATTATCTTCGAGAGAGAGGGAGTTGCTTACATGGCCGATTATTTAGTAATCGTTGAATCTCCCGCCAAAGCAAAGACCATTGGAAAATATTTAGGGAAAAAATTTATTGTGAAAGCTTCAATGGGACATGTTAGAGACTTACCAAAAAGTCAAATGGGAGTAGATGTAGAAAACCGTTATGAGCCCAAGTACATTACAATTCGTGGAAAAGGTCCCGTTTTAAAAGAGTTAAAAACCGCCGCAAAAAAAGTGAAGAAAATTTACCTCGCGGCTGACCCCGATAGAGAAGGTGAAGCGATTGCATGGCATCTTGCTCACAGTTTATCTATTGATGAAAACTCAGAATGTAGGGTTGTTTTTAATGAAATCACTAAACAAGCGATTAAGGACGCTTTCAAAACACCTAGACCAATAAATATGGATTTAGTTGATGCCCAACAGGCACGGAGAATTCTTGATCGTTTAGTTGGATACAATATTAGTCCATTATTATGGAAGAAAGTAAAAAAGGGATTAAGTGCAGGGCGAGTTCAATCCGTTGCTGTTAAGATGATCATTGAACGTGAAAATGAGATACAAAACTTTGTCCCTGAAGAGTACTGGAGTATTCCGGCTCAGTTTTCACTTGAGGGCGAAACGTTTGATGCAAAGTTTTATGGTATAAGTGGGAAAAAACAAGAGTTAAAGTCAGAAGATGAAGTAAAGCAAATTCTTGCCAAATTAACGAGTAATCAATTTGACGTAGCTTCTGTAAAAAAGAAGGAGCGTAAACGTAATCCAGTTGCTCCCTTTACTACTTCTTCCCTTCAACAAGAAGCCGCTCGTAAGCTAAACTTTCGCGCAAAGAAAACAATGATGATTGCCCAACAATTGTATGAAGGAATTGAGCTTGATAAGAAAGAGGGAGCAGTTGGTTTGATCACGTACATGCGTACGGACTCAACTCGAATATCTGAGACAGCTCAAGAAGAGGCAAAGCAATACATTGAACAAACGTTTGGTGAGGAGTATATAAGGAAAGAAAAGCGTGCAGTTAAAAAAGATAAAAAAGCTCAAGATGCTCACGAAGCAATTAGACCAACTTCAGTTTTTAAAGATCCTAAGACAGTAAAAAGTTACTTATCTAGGGACCAGTTAAGACTTTATAAGCTTATTTGGGAAAGAATGGTTGCAAGTGAAATGGCACCGGCAATAATGGATACAATGACTGTTGATATTGAACAAAATGGTGTCCAGTTTAGAGCTACGGGTTCAAAAGTGAAGTTTGCCGGGTTTATGAAAGTGTATATTGAAGGAAACGATGACGGTAAAAAAGAAGAAGATCGACTACTTCCTAATCTAGAAGAAGGGCATAAGGTTGAAAAAGTGGAAATTGAGCCGAATCAACACTTCACACAACCACCGCCTAGATATACTGAAGCTAGACTTGTAAAGACGATGGAAGAGCTTGGGATAGGGCGCCCGTCAACCTATGCACCTACTTTAGATACGATTCAAAGAAGAGGTTATGTTTCCCTTGAGGATAAGAGGTTTGTGCCGACAGAACTTGGACAAATCGTATTGGAACTTATCGTTGAATTCTTCCCAGAGATCCTTGATGTAGAATTTACAGCGAAAATGGAAAATGATTTAGATTCAATTGAAGAAGGACAGCAGGAATGGATACGTATTATCGATGAGTTCTACAATGGATTTGAAAAGCGTTTAGCAGTTGCAGAAGAAGAAATGAAAGAAGTAGAAATTAAAGATGAGCCGGCTGGTGAAGATTGTGAGAAGTGTGGTCATGAGATGGTTTATAAAATGGGCCGTTACGGTAAATTTATGGCGTGTTCTAACTTCCCAGACTGTCGCAATACTAAAGCAATTGTGAAAGAAATAGGTGTAAAGTGTCCTTCTTGTAAAGAAGGTAACGTTGTAGAACGAAAGAGTAAAAAACGACGTATCTTTTATGGTTGTGACAGATATCCTGAATGTGAATTTATCTCATGGGATAAACCGATTGCAAGACCTTGTCCAAAGTGTGAAAAGATGCTTGTAGAGAAGAAGACGAAAAAGGGTGTTCATGTGGAATGCTCAGCTTGTGATTACAAAGAAGATGCCAATTAAAGACTTGAATATACAAATCTTGAAGTTGGCTCTTGGATTGTGATAATATAGTTTATTGATGAGAGAGGGTGGCTCAGCAACTAAAGAGTCTGATTCGTAAACTGGCACAATACAAGTTGGTGTATAATACGCACTAACTCGAGTGCTACTAACGAATTGGATCTCTTTTTGAGTCACCCTCATTTCTAATGTGAAGTTGGAGGGATTTTTTTGTCTGAGCAACATGTTAACGTGATCGGCGCTGGGCTTGCAGGTAGTGAAGCTGCTTGGCAGCTTGCTAAGCGTGGTGTTTCGGTCCATCTATATGAAATGCGTCCGGTAAAGCAAACGCCGGCTCACCATACTGATAAATTTGCTGAATTGGTTTGTAGTAATTCGTTAAGAGGGAATGCGCTTACTAATGCCGTGGGCGTTCTAAAAGAAGAGATGCGTAATTTAGACTCAGTAATCATTGAGGCGGCTGATGGTGCCTCTGTGCCTGCAGGAGGGGCATTAGCAGTTGATCGGCATGAATTTGCCGGGACAGTGACAGATCGAGTTCGAAATCACCCGAATGTGACTGTATTCAATGAAGAAATAACTTCGATTCCTGAAGGCCCGACGATTATAGCAACAGGTCCTTTAACATCAGAGCATCTTTCTAAGGAACTTAAGGAGTTGACTGGAGAGGAATACTTATATTTCTATGATGCGGCAGCACCAATTATTGAAACAGACTCGATTGATATGACAAAAGTTTATAAGAAGTCGAGATATGATAAAGGAGAGGCTGCTTACTTAAATTGCCCAATGACAGAAGAAGAATTTGATCGTTTTTATAATGCTCTCATAGAGGCAGAGACGGTACCTCTAAAAGAGTTCGAGAAAGAAATCTTCTTTGAAGGATGTATGCCAATAGAAGTTATGGCAAAGCGTGGAAGAAAAACAATGCTTTTTGGACCAATGAAGCCCGTGGGATTAGAGCATCCTGAGACAGGTAAGAGGCCTTTTGCTGTTGTCCAATTAAGACAAGATAATACCTCAGGTACACTGTATAACATTGTTGGATTTCAAACGCACCTGAAATGGGGACCTCAAAAAGAAGTATTGCAGTTGATTCCAGGTTTAGAAAATGCAGAGATTGTTCGTTATGGAGTAATGCATCGAAATACGTTTATTAATTCTCCTAATTTGCTTAAATCTACATATCAATATAAGGATCGCGATGATTTATTCTTTGCTGGACAAATAACAGGAGTAGAAGGATATGTGGAATCTGCAGCAGCTGGATTAGTAGCAGGAATCAATGCTGCTAAATATGTACAAGGGGAAGAATTAATTACTTTTCCGGAAACAACTGTTTTAGGAAGTATGGCTGCCTATATCACAACAGCGAATAAAAAGAATTTTCAACCTATGAATGCAAATTTTGGTCTTTTGCCGCCATTAGAAGAACGAATTCGTGACAAAAAAGAAAGGTATGAACATTTGGCGAACAGAGCGTTGAATGCGATTCAGAATTTTGTGAAAAAAGTGTAAATATCGTTGTCATAGCTACTAAATCATGATAGAATTTAGTAGCTTTGCGAGTGTTAAAAGGAGTGTTTTAAGTTGAATGAACAGTCCTGGGTAAATTTATTTGTTTCATATTTACAATTAGAAAAGAATAGTTCTATACATACGGTTACGAATTATAAAAGAGATATATACGACTTTATGGAATTTATGAACGTCCGTGGAATTTTTTCCTTTTCTGACGTGACGGTGCAAACTGTCCGAGGATATTTATCACTTATGTTTGATAAGCAATATTCAAGAAAAACCGTTTCAAGAAAGATATCTGCATTAAGAAGTTTTTATATGTTTCATATGAGGGAGAATCGGGTAAAAGAAAATGTATTCATGTCAGTCGTTTTACCTAAAAATGAGGATCGCCTACCCCATTTTCTCTATGAAGAGGAGATGGTGGAGTTATTTGACTCATTAAGAGGACTGAAACCAATTGATCAAAGAGACCGGGCTATTTTGGAGCTGCTTTATGCAACGGGCATGAGAGTAAGTGAGTGCAGCCAATTGCAAATTGATAATATAGATTTTGCAATTGGAACAGTGTTAGTGGTTGGTAAAGGACGGAAAGAACGGTATACACCGATTGGAGCATTTGCAATAGATGCTTTACAGAAGTATATTGAAAATGGAAGAAACGACCTTTTAACGAAAGCAAAGCAAAGCAATAATACTTCATTGTTTTTAAATTACCGTGGTGGAACACTCTCAGATCGCAGTATAAGAACGATTGTTCAAAAGAGGATGCAACAGGTTAGTAGCAAACGACTTCGACCTCATGATATCAGACATTCGTTTGCAACACATATGTTAAATAATGGAGCCGATCTAAGAGTGGTGCAAGAGCTACTAGGCCATGAGCATTTATCAACAACGCAAATTTACACACATGTTACAAAAGATCGTTTGCGAGAAGTATATAAACATTCTCATCCAAGGTCTTGAAGGGTGTAAGGAGGATAATGATGGATCAAACTTTTCATGCTACAACAATATTTGCAATCAGGCACAATGGAAAGTGCGCAATGGCTGGTGATGGTCAAGTAACGTTTGGAAATGCTGTTGTGATGAAACATACTGCAAAGAAAGTGCGTACTATTTATCATGGCAAGGTGATTGCTGGGTTTGCTGGTTCGGTGGCTGATGCTTTTACTTTGTTTGAAAAATTCGAAAGTCGTCTCGAGGAGTATAATGGCAATCTCCAACGTGCTGCTGTTGAATTAGCAAAAGAGTGGAGAAGCGATAAAGTTTTGAGAAGACTTGAGGCTATGTTAATCGTGATGAATAAAGAGCACTTATTGCTTGTCTCAGGGACAGGAGAAGTCATCGAGCCAGATGATGGAATCCTTGCGATAGGGTCGGGTGGAAATTATGCATTGTCAGCAGGACGAGCGTTAAAGAAGCATGCGCCTAATTTATCAGCTAAAGAAATTGCGCAAGCTTCTTTAGAAACAGCTGGAGAAATATGCGTTTACACAAATTTAAATATTGTTGTTGAAGAACTAAACTAGTGTGTGATACCAAATAGGAGAGTGGTAATGTGAAGTCAAATCTAACTCCTCGAGAAATTGTTAACCGTTTGGACCAGTTCATTGTCGGACAGGAAGAAGCAAAGAAATCGGTTGCAATTGCGTTGCGCAATCGTTATCGCCGTAGTTTACTTGAAGAGAAGATGAAGGATGAAATTACACCCAAAAACATTTTGATGATCGGACCAACTGGTGTTGGGAAAACTGAAATTGCTCGTAGATTAGCTAAGTTAGTAGGAGCACCATTTGTGAAGGTAGAGGCTACAAAATTCACTGAAGTTGGATATGTTGGACGAGATGTTGAATCAATGATCAGGGATTTAGTAGAAACAAGTGTCCGAATTGTAAAAGAAGAAAAAATGCATAAGGTACGTTCACAAGCTGAAACGAATGCAAATGAGCGAATTGTTGATTTGCTTGTTCCTCAAGCAAAAAAGCAGTCTTCTTATAAAAATCCATTTGAGATGATATTCGGTCAACAAGGTGCACAAGAGGTAGAAGAAGATCAAAGTGAAGACGCAAATCTATCACAAAAACGTCGTCAAATGGCACATAAGCTTGCGTTAGGAGAGCTTGAAGATCATTTGGTGACTGTGGAAGTAGATGAACAGTCACAAAGTTTTATGGATATGTTTCAAGGGCAAGGCATGGAACAAATGGGCATGAATATGCAGGAAATGCTTGGTGGAATGTTACCTAAAAAAAGAAAAAAACGACGCTTACCAGTTTCGGAAGCTAGGGCGGTCTTAACGGAAGAAGAGGCGCAAAAATTAATTGATATGGATGAGGTGACGCAGGACGCTGTATCACGAGCTGAGCAACTCGGAATAATATTCATCGATGAAATTGATAAAGTTGCTAGTAAAGGTCAACAGTCAGCAGATGTTTCACGTGAAGGGGTTCAACGTGATATCTTACCGATTGTAGAAGGGTCCACTGTTGTAACAAAATATGGTTCTGTTAAGACTGATCATATCCTTTTTATAGGTGCAGGAGCTTTCCATATAGCAAAACCATCCGACCTTATACCTGAACTGCAAGGTCGCTTTCCTATCCGTGTAGAGCTGGCCAATTTAACTGTTGAAGATTTTGTTCGCATCTTAGTTGAACCAAATAATGCTTTAATTAAACAGTATGTGGCACTTCTAGAAACAGAAGGTATAAAAGTTACATTTTCAGACGAAGCTGTTCATAAGATTGCGACAATTGCAACAGAAGTAAATCAAGAAACGGAGAACATCGGTGCAAGACGATTGCATACGATTCTCGAAAGATTACTTGAGGATCTATCCTTTGAAGCACCAGATATAAATTTAGAAGAGATTGTTATTACACCAGAGTATGTAGAAGAAAAGTTAGCTTCTATTGCAAAAAATCGAGATCTTAGCCAATTTATTTTGTAAAGTAGTAGGAGGCAGTTATGGATTTACTAACAAGAACAAGAAAAATTAATGAAATGTTACAAAAAACAGGTGTACAGCATGTGAATTTTAAGGATATGGCAGAAACGCTTCGCGATACAATTAGTGCAAATATATTTGTTGTTAGTCGTCGTGGTAAGTTATTAGGTTATGCCATTAAACAAGAAATTGAAAATGAGCGTATGAAAAAGATGTTAGAAGAACGTCGTTTTCCAGAAGAATACACAGATGGCCTCTTCAAAATTGATGAAACTTCATCTAACCTTGATATTGAAAGTGAATATACTGCTTTCCCTGTTGAGAATAAGGAATTATTTAGCAAGGGTCTAACGACAATTGTTCCAATTCAAGGTGGGGGACAACGTCTAGGAACGCTAATCCTTGCACGTTTGAATGATTCTTTTAACGATGATGATCTTATCTTAGCTGAATATGGTGCAACTGTTGTTGGGATGGAAATTCTTCATGAAAAAACTCAGGAAATTGAAGAAGAAGCAAGAAGTAAAGCGGTTGTTCAAATGGCTATCAGCTCACTTTCATATAGTGAACTTGAGGCAGTTGAACATATCTTCCATGAATTGGATGGGAAAGAAGGCTTGCTTGTTGCAAGTAAAATAGCTGACCGTGTTGGTATTACGCGTTCAGTCATTGTAAATGCTCTTCGTAAATTAGAGAGTGCTGGTGTGATTGAATCTCGTTCATTAGGGATGAAAGGAACTTATATTAAGGTCCTGAATGACAAGTTTCTATTAGAATTAGATAAGTTGAAAGCAAAGTAAATAAGCTGAAAAAAGAACGTATTAATTACGTTCTTTTTTTGTTCTATTCTACTGAAATATGATATGATTTCCCCTTGTATAATTGTATAAATAAGTCGAAAATTGGGTCAAATCGACAATAAATAACAACATACGCATAGTGTTATGTTACTAAAGTCCTCTTTATTTTTTGGTTCTTTTATCTCGAATTGAACACTACCAGAAATCGGTGTTAGACTTTTAGAGTTGGATTTAATACAATTCTCATAGATAGTATGTGAAAACATGTGAAAATGAAAAAAATGTCGGATGAGTAAAATGTGTCGAAAGGTGATGTGTCGTGGATCTTTTTGGAAGTAAATCGTTTCAAGTACTAGAAAGGGGACTTGCCGGTTCTCAATTGCGACAACAAGCGATTACGCAAAATATTGCAAATGTAGATACAGCAAATTACAAAGCTAAACAAGTTAGCTTTAAGCATACATTAAATGAAGCAGTGAATAATTCTTTGAAAGCGAATAGGACAGAAGAAAGGCATTTTGAATTTGGCAATAGATTAACCGAACCATTCGTTCAAACTAATAGGCAAACAATGTATAACCATAACGGAAATAATGTTGATATTGATTTGGAAATGGCGAACTTAGCAAAAAATCAAATCTATTATAATTCTCTAATTGATCGAATCAATGGAAGGTTTTCTAGTTTACAAACTGTAATTAGAGGAGGGAATTAAATTTGTCTATTTTTACTGGATTTAACACAAGTGCTTCTGCATTAACTTCACAACGTTTACGAATGGATGTTGTCTCTGCTAATATGGCGAATGCTGAAACAACTAGAGCATCAATTGTTGATGGGGAGTGGCAACCGTATCGGAGGAAAATGGTTGTGATGCAACCTAATGAGAAACAGCCATTTGCACAATTTTTAAACAGAGCACTCAATGAATCTACTAATGACATTGGTAGTGGGGTAAAGGTTTCTGGAATTATCGAAGACGAGACGCCTTTTAAATTAGTGTACAACCCTGAACATCCGGACTCTAATGAACAAGGGTATGTTCAAATGCCTAATGTAGACCCTCTGAGAGAAATGGTTGATTTAATGAGTGCTACTCGTTCTTACGAAGCGAATGTAACATCTTTAAATGCTTCTAAAAATATGTTATTAAAAGCTTTAGAAATTGGTAAATAGGAGAGTTATCTATGAATATACAAGGTGTACATTCAACACTTTTACAACCCACAACATTAACAAAACCTAAATATACACCAGCAGAGGCACAAAATACTTTTAAAACTGCATTAAGTCAAGCTATAAAAGATGTGAATGGGATACAACAAGAGTCTGCTAAAAAAACAGAGCTTCTTGCAAAGGGAGAAATTGATAATTTACATGATGTAATGATTACCGGACAAAAAGCAAGCATTACACTACAAGCAACAGTTGAAGTGCGAAATAAAGTGGTTGAAGCCTATCAAGAAATAATGAGAATGCAAGTGTAATTTCGAAAGTCCGTTTTTGGAGGAAGGAGACCACATGAACGAAAAATTAATAAGCTATAAAGAGCACCTCACAGAATATTGGAGTGGTCGGACAAATAAACAAAAAGGTATTTTGATCGGTTCTATTATTTTAGTCATAGTGCTTCTGATCCTTTTGGTGTTTTTTGTATCTAGATCAAATTATGTTGCTCTTTATAATAATTTAACTTTGCAAGAGACGGGACAAATTAAAGAAACTTTAGATGCGCGTGGCATACCTTCGACCATTTCTGATAACGGGACGACTATTATGGTACCAGAACCTTTAGTGGATTCACTAAAGGTTGAACTAGCGGCAGAAGGCCTTCCGAGAAGTGGAACAATTGACTATAGTTTTTTTCAAGACCAAATGGGCTTTGGGATGACTGATAGCGAGTTTTCTGTTATGGAAAGGGCTGCTATGCAAACTGAATTAGGTAATTTAATAAGGAACATTAATGGAGTTCATAACGCAAATGTCATGATCACTTTACCGGAAGAAAGTGTATGGTTAAATGCAGCAACTGAGTCCGCGACTGCTGCTGTTGTACTAGATTTATCACCTGGTTACCAGCTGGAACCAACACAAGTGCAAGCGCTTTTTCACCTTGTATCGAAAAGTGTTCCAAACCTCCCTATAGAAAATATCGTCATTTCTGATCAGATGTTTAATGATTATTTATATGAGGGTAATGATCATAGTTCGACGTTTTCTGCCTATGAACAGCAAAGGTCAATTCAACGTGAGATTGAGCGTGATCTAACACGAAACCTTCAACAAATGTTAGGAACTGTTGTAGGGCATGATAAGGTGATTGTTTCGGTATCAACTGATATAGATTTCACTCAAGAAAATCGAACTGAAGCATTAGTTGAACCAGTGGATCCCGAAAATATGGAAGGTATCGCAGTTAGTATTGAAAGGATTGCTGAGACATATGAAGGTGAAGGCACTGTTGAAGGTGGTGTCGTTGGAGCAGGAGATGAAATTCCTAATTTCCCTGGGGGAACTGGTCAAGGCCCATCAGAATGGGAACGAACTGAAGATCGTATTAATAATGAAGTGAATCGTATAAACCGTGATATTGTAGAGAGCCCTTATAAAATTCGTGATCTTGGTATTCAAGTAATGGTAGAACCTCCAGATGGATTAGATGTTTTGCCACAAGATAGAATGGATGACATTTCGCAAATGTTAGGGACAATCGTTCGTACGAGTATCTCGGGTGTTTATGCTGAAGAGCTTACTCAAGAAGCAATAGATGAAAAAATTATTGTTTCTTCACAACCATTTGACGGAAAAGTTACACTTGATCAACAACCGATCCAAGCTATTCCGGCGTGGATGTATGTGGTTGGAGGAATACTGATCGCACTTATTTTAATTCTCGTATTCTTGTTGTTTAGAAAGAGCAAGGTAGTAAATGAAGAAGAGTTTGTAGAAGAAGAAGTTAGATATGAAGTACCAGATCTTCCAAATGAAGAGGATAGTTTATCAGCAACAAAACGTAAACAGCTAGAGAAAATGGCAAAAGAAAAGCCGGATGAATTTTCGAAGTTATTACGTACATGGTTATCGGAAGATTAGGAGGGAAAGATTTGGTTACTACAAATAAAGGCTTGACTGGAAAGCAAAAAGCAGCAATCCTCCTCATTTCTCTTGGTCCTGATGTATCAGCCCAAGTCTATAAACATTTATCAGAAGAGGAGATTGAACAATTAACTCTTGAAATAGCAAATGTTAGGAAAGTTGATAGTGGTATGAAAGAAGAGATTCTTGAGCAGTTTCATTCTTTAGTCCTTGCCCAAGATTATATTGCTCAAGGTGGGATTGGTTATGCTAAAAGCATACTTGAAAAAGCACTAGGTGAAGAAAGTGCTATGGACATTATTAATCGGTTGACATCAACTTTGCAGGTTAGACCTTTTGATTTTGCGAGGAAGGCGGATCCGTCGCAAATCTTAAATTTTATCCAAAACGAACACCCTCAAACGATCGCTTTAATATTATCCTATTTGGAATCTGTGCAAGCAGGGCAAATATTATCAGAGTTGCCACAGGAAGTACAAGCCGATGTGGCAAAACGAATTGCTGTTATGGACAGTACGTCACCTGAAATTGTCAATGAAGTTGAGGCAATCCTAGAGCAAAAATTATCATCTACAGTGACTCAAGATTATACAGCTGCTGGTGGAATTGAATCGGTTGTCGAAGTCCTCAATAGCGTTGATAGAAGTACAGAACGAACGATTCTTGATGCTCTAGAAATACAGGACCCTGAGCTTGCAGAAGAGATTAAGAAAAGAATGTTTGTTTTTGAAGACATTGTTACCCTTGACAACCGTTCGATTCAACGGGTTATTAGAGATGTTGAAAATGAGGATTTACAGCTTTCATTGAAAGTTGCTAGTGAAGAAGTTAAAGATATTGTCTTTAGTAATATGTCTCAAAGAATGGCAGATACGTTTAGGGACGAGATGGAGTTTATGGGACCTGTTCGCTTACGAGATGTAGAGGAAGCACAATCAAGAATTGTTGCGATTATCCGTCGATTAGAAGAAGCTGGTGAAATTATTATTGCTCGTGGTGGGGGAGACGATATTATTGTCTAAAATTATCAAGTCACGAAATAAAATGAATATCGATACTGAATTCAAACAAATTTCAATACGTAATCTGTTTGAAGAAGGGGCTCGCGATAATCCTAATACACCTTTTTTCAATGAAAACGATCAATTGCATGAAATAGAGCAACTTGAGTTAAAAATAGATCAGCTAAATAATGATATTGTAAAGGCCGAGCAACGAGCCGCACAAATTATTGAAGCAGCTGAGGCAGAAGCTGGAGCGCTTCGGGAGAAGGCAGCGAACGAACAAGAACAAGCAAAAATTAAGATGGAACAGATTAAGCAACAAGCTCAGGAACAAGGATATCGAGATGGTTATGAACAAGGTCAAGTGGAAGGACTCGATACTTACGCTTCATTAATTGATCAAGCTCATCAAATTATCAAACAATCTGAACTTGATTATGATAAAACGATTGAGTCTTCACAACCAGTAATTATCGAGTTGGCTGCGGCTTTAGCGCAACGTATGTTAGAGAAGAAGTTAGAAGAAGATGAGATGTTATGGTCTTCTTTGCTTCAACAAGTAATGATAGAAGTTAGAGAGCACGAGAATGTAAGAATCTATGTACATCCTGAGTGGTATGAGAAGACAATTCAACAAAAAGATGAGTTAGAACAGTTGCTTAGTCACACTGAAAATCTATTTATCTACCCAGATGCAGGATTAATGAAAAATGGATGTGTGGTGGAGTCAAAATACGGGCGTATAGACGCAACCGTTGATAAACAACTAAATGAATTAAAGGTTAAGTTGCTTGAAAGATTAAGGGAGGAGGCTGACGATGAGCGTAAAGGAACTTATTAAGTCAGTCTCTACACTCTCTCCTTACAAGTGGTACGGGAAGGTTACAAGGGTTGTTGGGTTAACTATTGAATCAAAAGGTCCGAAGGCATCGATTGGAGATCTTTGTTATATAATTGTCGATAAAGCAAATGGGACGAAAGTGAAAGCTGAAGTAGTAGGCTTTCGTGATGAAAATGTTTTACTGATGCCTCTAAACGGTACGATGGAGATTTCGCCTGGTAGCTTAGTTGAAGCAACTGGTAAACCATTACAAATAAAAGTGGGAGCTGGATTGATTGGAAAAGTAATAGATGGTTGTGGAGAATTACTTTCCAAGGAGAAATTACCTAAAGGGCTTACCTCTTTTCCAACGGATAACCCTCCCCCTAATCCATTATTAAGACCTCGAATTAATGAGAAAATGTCTCTGGGAATCAGAGCGATTGATTCACTTTTCACAGTAGGAAAAGGACAGCGTATTGGTATTTTTGCAGGAAGTGGTGTTGGGAAAAGTACACTTTTGTCAATGCTAGCTAAAAACTCTGCAGCTGATGTCAATATTATCGCTCTAATTGGTGAGAGGGGACGAGAAGTAAAAGATTTTATAGAAAGAGATTTAGGGGAAGAGGGTTTACGGAAGACCGTTTTAATAGTAGCAACATCTGACCAACCTGCTTTAATGCGTATAAAAGGGGCGATGACCGCAACAGCTGTCGCAGAATATTTTCGAAACCAAGGCCTGCACGTAAATTTAATGATGGATTCTGTGACACGTTTTGCAATGGCACAACGAGAAATTGGGTTAGCAGTAGGGGAGCCTCCTACGTCAAAGGGGTATACGCCTTCTGTCTTTGCGATGTTACCTAAATTATTGGAACGATCAGGAACAAACATAAGAGGCAGTATTACAGCATTTTATACGGTCTTAGTAGATGGAGACGATATGAATGAACCAATAGCTGATGCAGTGCGAGGGATCTTGGATGGGCACTTAGTGCTCGATCGTAAGTTAGCAAATAAAGGACAATTCCCAGCTATAAACGTTTTGAAAAGTGTAAGTCGTGTTATGGCTGATATCGTGGATGAGACTCATAAGGCAATTGCTGATCAAGTTAGGACCTATTTATCAGTCTATGATGAAAATGAAGATTTAATAAAAATTGGAGCATATAAACGAGGAGCCTCAACGGAAATTGATGAAGCGATTCAAATGAATTCGAAGATTATCAATTTTTTAAAGCAAAGTACGCAAGAAGTCGTAACCCTTGATCAGTCTGTCGCCAGATTAATTGATGAGTTTGAAAAAGGGGGACGTAAGTGATGTCTTTCCAATTTACCTTACAAAAAGTCATGCAAGTGAGAGAAAGAGAAAAAAATAAAGTACATGCTGAGTACCAAGAGTCAATTGATCAATTTGAACATGTAGCAACACAATTGTACGAATTACTTAAATATAAAGAGGAATTACAAGATAATGCCCGTAAGCAAATCGTAGCAGGTACATCTATATTTGACCTGCAACAAAATCAAAACGAACTCATGCGTCTGCAACAAGAGATCCAACAGAAGCAACATTTAACTCAATCAGCACGTGAAAAAATGAACGGAAAAGAAAGAGAGTTACTAATTAAAACAATCGAAGTTAAGAAATATGAAAAAATGAAACAATTAAAACATGAACATTATTTAGAAGAAGAAAAGAGACTAGAACGAATGCAGATGGACGAGCTCTCGATTCAATTATTTGCAAAGCGTTGAAATAAGGTGAAAGCATGAGTAAGAAAGAAAGATCTTATAGCAAAATACAATGGTTTTTTCTTGTGATTTGTATACCAATTCTTTTTGCAATTATTTTATTTGCAGTTGTTTTTTCTTTTTTAGGCTTCGATGTACTCGATAAAGCAAAGGGAGTTGTTTCAAACATACCAGTTCTCTCTTCGACAGTTTCAGAGGAAAAAGAGATTGAAGAAATTGATGTGAATATACTGCATGAGCAAATTGCTGAGCAAGAAGCAGACATCGAACGGTTGATAAATGTGATTGCAGGGAATGAAGAAGAGATTCTCCTCTTAAAAGATGAGATTGAGCAACTAGAAGAAGAAGTTGAACTAGAAGAAGAAGTACAGGTAGAAGCAAATCTAGAGTTAAAAGATATTGCCAGAACATACGAAGCTATGTCAGCTAAAAATGCTGCAAGAATCATATCGGAATTACCGATAGAAGAGGCACTGCTGCACCTTTCTCAGGTTTCAATCAATGATCGAGCTGCAATTCTATCAAAAATGGAGAGTGACCTTGCGGCAGAGTTAATGAGTAGGTTTGTAGAATAATAACCATCTAGCGATATGACTGAAAGGAGGTGAAATAGTGAGTGGAGTGTTAGTAACATCAGGGTCTTTGCATATGAATTCCACCCCAACTTCGGTCCCTTTAAAAGTGAATTCAAAGGAAGGTGGAACCAGTTTTTTGCAATTGTTAACTGGTCTGACTGAATTGACCGAAACAACAATAGAAACAAAAAAGACAACTAGTTTTGAAGGTGATATACATGAATCTCATCTTCTTTCAGACAAAGTTGATCCATTGTTGAAACCGAATCTTGAAACACGACATGAAGAAACTCAGGTTGATCAAGAGTTATTGCCCAATGAATGGCTAGAAGAGTTTAGGACTGTATGGGATTCTTCTAAAGAAGAAATCTTTGATGAAGTATTGAAATGGCCTGAAGAAAAACAGTTCGCGTTTATTGCATATTTTTATTCGAATGCAGATTTACCATCTAAGGGGCGTTTTGAAGAAATTGTTTCTCAAGATTTTATGCTTAAATTAGAATCTATACTAGAAAAAACGCAGTTTAAAAATGTTAATAGAGAAGATGCTGACCTACTACTGAATCGGCAGCTTATAGAGCTGTTGGTGGATGGTAACGTAAAAGCTGAAAATATACAATTAAATATTAATCTAGAGGAAAGTACATTAAAAAGATATAGTCAGTTAATTGTAGAGATTTTAAATGAAAGAAGTTTAACAAATCCAGGTAGAACCTCGTTCGACCAAGATCTGGAAAAGAAAAGTGAGCTAACTCAAACGGACCTAAATGCCAAGGATATAGCGAGAGTTAACAGGTTATCTCAAGAAGTTGTGCAAAGTGATGGAAGTGTTGAGATGCCAAAATCTCGACTAACTAGCCGACAAAATGAACAGGTGGTAGCTGCTGGCACACTAGGAACGGAAAATGAAACAAAGGGATCTCAACCTATCGAAAGAATGACCAGGTTAGAGCAGATGCCATTATACATTAGTGATAGACTTCCTAAAGAATTACAGCAACAACAGTTTTTACGGCAATTTCAAACGATATTGAAACGTGGAACATTCATACAAAATCAACAAGGGGCACAAACATTTTCAATTAAGTTGTTTCCAGAACATTTAGGACGATTAAATATTCAACTTATTCAAGTTGAAGGAGCTATGACAGCTCGTATTTTGACTGGTACAGCTGCAACTAGAGACCTTATCGAATCGCAAATTGCACAATTACGACAAGCGTTTATTCAACAACAAATAACGGTTGAACGAATTGAAGTGAGTTATCAAGACAATGAATTTTCAAGAGAAGATCAGCCAAAAGAGGACTCTGACTCTAAGGAAGAACCGGCAGAGGAAATTGACAGTGAAGACGAGGTTTTATTCCAAGACGTCTTAAATGAAATTACAATAAATGAGCAAATATAGGTGATAGGATGACTAGTATCCATGAAGGATTGATACTTAATAGCAACAAACCAAAACAAATGGAACAATCGAATCAGGGGATTTTAGGGAAGGATGACTTTTTGAAGATTTTAATTACCCAACTTCAAAATCAGGATCCGGCAAATCCTATGGACGATCGCGAGTTTATTTCACAAATGGCCCAATTCTCTTCTTTAGAGCAAATGACAAATATGAATCAAGCGATGCAGAAATTTGTTTCGATGCAATCGAGCCAAAACTTAGTTCAACATAGTGAACTGATTGGTAAGAAAGTTCAGTGGAAGCGTGAAGCGCCAATTGATGAATACCGATCAAGGACAGAATTTCTTGATAACATAGTAACGTCAGTGAAACTTGAATCAGACGGACAATTACGGATTCAGCTTGATGACGGTAGATGGATCAGTAATGAACAACTAGTTCAAGTAAGTAAGGCAGATGAAACACTGAAAACAAATGAAGTATAAAAAATAGAGCTATAAGGATGTGGCGTGAAAATGGATCCAAGGATTCATGCACAATCATTGCATACACTTCCAAAGCCCGCTCGTAAAAATGTTAAACCATCACAAGTGAATCAATTTCATAAATTATTACAACAGGAGTTAGAAACGACAACAAAGCTAGAGCTGAGCAAACATGCCAAACAGCGTATGGATGTTAGGGGAATTGAATTTTCTCAGGAAGAATGGTTGGCAATCCAAGATAAGGTCAAGGAAGCAAAATTAAAAGGTGTAAAAGACTCTTTAGTTATTACTAATACTGCTGCACTAGTTGTTAGTGCAGAAAATGATACAGTTATAACGGTATTAAATCGTGAAGAAGCACAAGCCCAAATCTTTACCAATATAAACGGTACAATTATTATGGATTAAAAAAATGGACTGGACCCGATAAGGGAAGTCGTTTGACTGTGGACTGACAGAAGCAGTCAATAGGAGGAGAAGATCTAACATGTTACGTTCAATGTACTCAGGTATTTCTGGAATGAACAATATGCAAACGAAATTGGATACAATTGGAAATAATATTGCCAATGTGAATACTTTTGGATATAAAAAGGGCCGAACAACGTTTAAAGATATGGTTAGCCAACAAATTGCTGGCGCATCAGGGCCGGGAGAGAATTTAGGTGGTACTAACCCGAGACAAGTCGGGTTAGGTTCACAATTAGCTTCGATTGATACAATTCATACGCAAGGTAGCCTTCAAAATACAAATCGTGAATTAGATCTTGGAATTTCGGGAGATGGTTATTTTAGGCTGATGGAAGGAGACAATACTTTTTATAGTAGGGCAGGTAACTTTTATTTAGATCAAGATGGTAACATTGTTAACTCAGATGGTTACTATCTACTAGATGAAGATAATGGGATCATAAACATACCTGCAGATTCGCAAAGTTTTAGTATTAGTCAAACGGGTGCAGTAAATGTTATTGACGCAGAAGGAAATTTAGATACAGTTGCTATGATCTCGTTAGCATACTTTGCGAATCCTGAAGGGTTACAGAAGGCAGGGAGTAACCTTTATCAAGTTTCTGTAAACTCTGGAGACGCAGATGTCACAACTCCAGGTTTAGAAGGGACAGGCTCGTTAGTTGCGGGTACGTTAGAGATGTCTAATGTCGATTTATCAGAAGAATTTACAGAAATGATTGTTGCTCAACGTGCATTCCAAGCAAATACTCGAATTATTACAACATCCGATGAAATTTTACAAGAGCTTGTAAACTTAAAACGATAAACTAAATTTAGTATTTTTAACTATACTATGACCATTTCTAAGGAGGATTGGGCTAGCATCGTCTAGCCCATTCATTTATCTATGATTGAACTTATTCGTTTGAACGGTCAACCGTTCCTGCTAAATGCAATGTTAATAGAACAAATTGAGGCTTTTCCCGATACAACAATTACACTTATAAGTGGGAAGAAAATAGTCGTTCGTAACTCTATGGAAGAGGTAAAGAAGATTATCAACAGTCGGTTTACTCAAATAGGACTAATTTCGGTTCATAAAAATGTGGAGGGGTCTTGATGTTTAAAAATAAGCTAGTAAACATAATGCTCATCATCTTAATGGCCCTGACGCTTGTCGGTGTGTTGGTATTAGTACTCGTTAATCAATATATGCATGAACCCGATCCAAACGCTGAGCCAACAATCGACGAGATTATTAATTTATCGTTTGAGACGAATGAAATAACGACAAACCTGCTCTCTAATGATTATGTCCGAGCTTCGTTTCGGATACAAGTAGATAACAGGTCAGCATTAAGTGAAATAAAGAAAAGAGATTTTCAAGTAAACAATATTATTATAAGATCTCTATCAAGTAAGCGCTCATCAGATTTAACCGGTTCTGAAGGGATTGAGACATTCGAAAGTGATATTCGTGATCAAATAAATATACTGATGCAAGAAGGAGAAGTTGTTCGAGTATATACAAATACTTGGATCATTCAATAACGGTAGTTGTACATCGGGATAAAGAGGTGAGGGTCTTGGCTGACGTTTTATCGCAGGGTGAGATTGATGCCCTGTTATCAGCACTTTCTACTGGAGAAATGAATGCTGAAGAATTAAAAAAAGAAGAAACAGAGAAAAAAGTAAAAGTGTATGACTTTAAAAGAGCTTTGCGATTTTCAAAAGACCAGATTCGTAGTCTTTCTCGAATACATGAGAATTTCGCTCGCCTATTAACCACTTATTTCTCTGCTCAATTACGAACATACGTGCAAATCTCAGTTACATCTGTTGATCAACTTCCGTATGAAGAATTTATACGCTCTATCCCTAAAATGACGATACTGAATGTGTTTGAACCGTATCCATTAGATGGAAGGTTGTTGATGGAGATCAATCCTAATATTGCTTATGCTATGTTAGACCGTTTGTTAGGGGGAAAGGGAGTTAGTGTTAATAAGATAGATAATTTAACTGAAATTGAAACAAGAATCATGTCACAACTTTTCCAAAGAACATTGGATAGCTTTCAAGAAGCGTGGAGTTCGGTAATTGAACTTGATCCTGTTATGGAAGAGATAGAAGTGAATCCCCAATTTTTGCAAATGGTATCTCCTAATGAAACAGTTGTTGTTATATCGCTGTCTACAACCATTGCAGAAACATCAGGTATGATTAATATTTGTCTACCACACGTTGTATTAGAAGAGGTATTACCAAAACTATCAGTTCATTATTGGATGCAGGAGAAGAAAAAACAACGACAATCTGGGGAAATAGAAAGTATTGAAACTAACATAAGAAGGGCGCCATTAGTAATTCAAACGGAGCTCGGTTGCTCTGAAATTTCTATTCATGAATTTTTACATTTAAGTGTTGGAGACGTGATTGAACTAGATCAACCTATCAATAGACCACTTACTGTTAAAGTTGGTGGTGAACAAAAATATTATGCACAACCAGGGAAAATCAAAAACCAAGTTGCTGTCCAAGTAACGGAAATAATTGAGGAGGCAGAGGAAAATGAATGATGACATGCTTTCCCAAGACGAAATTAATGAATTACTAAAAGGTGTAAGTGGTCCAGATGAAGATGAAGCGAAGGATCGTGACGAGGCACTACAATTATCGGACTATATAACAGAAATTGAAAAAGATGCTCTAGGTGAAATAGGGAATATATCTTTTGGAAGTGCTGCGACTGCATTATCAACTTTATTAAATCAAAAAGTTGATATTACCACGCCACAGCTTTCTGTAATCTATAGAAAGAAACTAGAGGAAGAATTTCCTCAACCTCATGTTGCTGTACATGTCGAATACACAGAAGGGTTTCAAGGGGTAAATTTACTAGTTATCCAAACGAAGGATGCTGCTATCATTGCCGATTTAATGTTAGGTGGTGATGGAATTGATCCTTCATTAGACTTGAGTGAGATGCACATTAGTGCTGTGCAAGAAGCAATGAATCAGATGATGGGATCTGCTTCTACATCGATGTCAACGATTTTTAATAAACGGGTAGATATTTCTCCTCCTGGAATTGACTTATTGGATATAAAAAAGGACAAAGGTACCTCTCAAGTTCCAGAAGATGAGATTCTTGTTAAGACTTCTTTTCGTCTTAAAGTAGGAGATTTAATAGATTCAAATATCATGCAGTTACTATCGGTTTCGTTTGCAAAGAATTTAGTCGAAGAATTGATGAATCCTAATGAAGATACTATTGAGGAAGAAAAACCGAAACTAGAGGCGCCAACAAATCAACTAAACTCCGAGCCGGTGCAAGAGGCCGTCAATACGCATGTAGAGGAAAAAGATAAGGTATCTACAAATGATGGTCTTTATGAGCAACCTTCAACTGTTCCATATGAACAACGAGCCCAGCAACACTTAGGAGGGTTTGCTGAGCGTAATGTAGACGTTCAACCTGCTGCTTTCTCTACTTTTGAAACACCTAATCTCACACAAAGTGAGTCTAACAATCTAGATATGTTATTAGACATTCCACTTCAAGTAACAGTTGAATTAGGAAGAACGAAACGATCAATTAAAGAAATTCTTGAATTTACACAGGGTTCTATAATTGAGCTTGATAAATTAGCTGGTGAACCAGTTGATATTTTAGTTAATCAAAAATTGATTGCTAAGGGAGAAGTTGTCGTAATAGATGAGAATTTTGGTGTTAGAGTTACGGATATTGTAAGTCAACAGGATCGGATTAAAAATTTAAAATAGGAGGCAATTAAACTTATGTCTGCAAAAGTGCTGATTGTTGATGATGCAGCTTTTATGAGAATGATGATTAAAGATATTTTAACCAAAAATGGTTTTGAAGTTATAGGGGAAGCAAATGATGGGGGACAAGCTATTGAGAAGTACAAGGAACTGTCCCCAGATCTTGTTACAATGGACATAACAATGCCAGAAATGGATGGAATAACTGCATTGAAGGAAATTAGAGCCATTGACCCTAGTGCTAAAATTATAATGTGTTCGGCTATGGGGCAGCAATCAATGGTGATTGATGCAATACAAGCTGGCGCGAAAGATTTTATAGTAAAACCTTTTCAAGCTGATCGAGTTCTCGAGGCTATAAATAAAACGTTAGGTTAAGGTAATAAGAACGAAACGGGGGAGCTATATATATGCGCAGAAATCTTTTTGTAATGGCTCTGATTCTGATTCTATCTGTTTGTATTTTTGAAGAGGCTGTTGTAGCAGAGACAACAGATGATAATAGAAGAGTCTCGGAGACTTTAAATGGGGACGGTAATTTAGAAGAACCGGCTGGTATTGAAGAAAGCGACGCTATTATCTATGAAGAGGAAGCTGAAGCGTCTGGAGAAATACTGGCAGAACGAAGCACCTTCCTCATTTTTGCGCAAATGATTAGTGCACTAGCTCTTGTCATTGTACTCATTTATGCTCTATTGCGTTTCTTGAGTAGACGATCACAATCTTATCGTTCTTCGCAAAACCTCCAAAATATTGGAGGAGTACCCCTTGGAGCAAATAAATCAGTCCAGTTAGTAAAAGTAGGGAATCGTGTACTAGTTGTTGGCGTTGGTGACTCAATACAACTATTGAAAGAAATTGAAGAAGAAGATGAAATTAAAGCGATTGTGGGTAGTTATCAAGAGCAATTAGAACAATTTGATCAGCCCATTAATAGGATTTTTAGCTGGGTGACTAATCAACTAACTCTTAAAAAAGAGTCTACACAAAAAAAGCAGACAGATTCAGTCTCTAAAAACGTTCCTTTTAAGAGCTTGTTAGAAAATCAATTAGAAGATGTATCTAAATCACAAAAAAAATTACAAGATGCTGTAAGGGAGAGTGACAAATAATGCTCGATAGTTTCATCATTTCAGCAGTCACAAATCTCCCAGGCTTAGATTTAGATTTTCTTACGGATGAGCCTGCGAATGTTGCGACAACAATTCAATTGCTTCTCTTATTGACTATTCTGTCTTTGGCGCCTTCAATTCTAATTTTAATGACAAGTTTCACAAGAATTGTCATTGTCTTATCGTTCGTTCGGCAAGGGCTAGCCACTCAGTCGATGCCACCGAATCAGGTCTTAATCGGGATTGCTCTTTTTCTTACATTTTTTATTATGGCACCTGTATTTGCTGAAGTGAATGAAACTGCGTTAACTCCTTTCTTAGAAGGTGAAATTGATCAAGAGGAAGCTTTTTACCAAGCAGCATTACCAATTAAAGAATTCATGGCTAATCATACGCGTGAGAAAGACTTAGCACTTTTTATGGGATATGCGGGTCTGGATCGACCAGAAACGCTTGATGATATTCCTTTAACAGCCTTGGTCCCAGCATTTGCGATTAGCGAATTAAAAACGGCATTTCAAATAGGGTTTCTTATTTTTGTTCCTTTTTTAGTAATAGATATGATTGTTGCTAGTGTATTAATGTCAATGGGGATGATGATGTTACCACCGGTTATGATTGCTTTACCTTTTAAAATTTTATTATTTGTTTTAGTAGATGGTTGGTATTTGATTGTTCAATCATTGTTGCTTAGCTTTAATTAGGGGATGGTGACTGTATGAGTCCTGAATTTGTTATTAGTATGGCTGAAAATGGAGTATGGACGGTTTTGCTTGTTGCTGGCCCTCTTTTAATAGTTGCACTTGGACTTGGTCTCTTAGTTAGCATTTTTCAGGCAACTACGCAAATCCAAGAGCAAACGCTGGCATTTATTCCTAAGATTGTTGGGGTTTTTGCCGCATTAATTCTTTTTGGCCCATGGATGCTGTCGAATGTTACTAATTTTGCTTATCATATTTTTAGTAACCTCCATAGGTTTATAGGATAATGCTTGAGTTTATCAATTTATTACCAGCGTTTCTGCTCGTTTTTGTTAGAGTTCTTGCTTTTTTAGCAGTTTTGCCACTCTATGCACACCGTTCTATTCCCAATACATTAAAAATTGGACTAGCTCTTTTTTTAGCTTGGACGATGGTATTTACCCTTGATTCACCAGTAGTTATCATTGATGCCATGTATTATTTAATTATTATCAAAGAGGTGTTAGTTGGGTTATTTGTTGGGCTAATTGCTGCTATTCTTTTATATGCTATCCAAGTGGCTGGAGGTTTTATTGATTATAGCATGGGGTTTATGATCGCCAATGTTGTAGACCCACAGACCGGGGCCCAAACTCCTTTAACAGGTAGTTATCTATATACATTTGCATTGCTTTTTTTGTTACTAGTAGATGGACATCACTTATTGCTAGATGGTATTTTCTATAGTTATCATTTTGTTCCAATGGATCAACTCTTTCTTCCTTTTGGTCAAGAGAATATCATTCAATATATAGTCACCACTTTTAACGCGATGTTTATTATCGCATTCCAAATGGCTTTTCCGATTGTGGGCTCACTCTTCTTAGTTGATGTTGGGCTTGGGATGGTTTCAAGAGCTGTACCACAAATGAATGTGTTTGTCGTTGGGATGCCACTAAAGATACTTGTTGGTTTAATACTACTAACGATTTACATGGGTGTTTTTTTTATGATCGTTCAGGGCTTATTTGATCAAATGATAATAGCAATGCGAACGCTTTTACAATTACTCGGGGGGGCATAGTATGGACAAGTTCAAATTACGAGTTGACCTTCAGTATTTTGCCGAAGAGAAAACGGAAAAAGCAACCCCGAAAAAGCGCCAAGACAGTCGTAAAAAAGGACAAGTAGCCAAAAGTACCGACGTTAATACCGCTATTATATTACTGTTGGTTTTTTTATTCTTGTGGTTATTTGGAGGATTACTGGGACAGACACTTATTGATTTATTAAAACATACCTTTCAATCTTACCTGTTAATGGAGGTAACCGAAGCAAATATTTGGGATATGTTCTTAGAGTTGGTCTTTGAAGCAGCAATTGTCTTATTTCCAATCATGCTTATTGCATTAATAGCGGGGGTATTTTCTAGTCTTATCCAAGTTGGTGTACTGTTTGCACCAGAAGCTATTAAAATGAAGCTATCAAAGCTTGACCCAATCAAGGGAGCAAAACGAATTTTCTCGATTCGGGCAATTGTAGAGCTGTTGAAATCATTATTGAAGATTTCGTTAGCGGGCGTTGTTGTTTTTATTATTATTTGGTTTAGTTTAGAAGAAGTTATGATGCTTTCACAAAAAGGTGTAGGTGATGGTTTTATTGTCATTGCCCAATTGACAGCTACTCTTGGTATTTCTGTTGCGATCCTTTTGCTCATATTGTCGATACCTGATTATCTATATCAGAAATATGACCACGAAAAACAAATGAAAATGTCAAAAAAAGATATTAAAGATGAGCATAAAAATATGGAAGGTGACCCAAGAATTAAATCAAAACGCAAGCAGAAACAAATGGAAATGGCGATGCAACGTATGATGCAGGAAGTTCCTAAAGCTGATGTAGTTATTACGAATCCTACGCATTTTGCCGTTGCACTGCGTTATGATGAGGAAAAAGCAGATGCACCATTTGTTGTTGCAAAAGGTGTTGATTTTATGGCTCAGAAAATTAAAGGTATTGCGTCAGAACACGACGTTATAACCGTTGAAAATAGACCTTTAGCACGTGCTCTGTATCATCAAACCGATATAGGTGATCAGGTTCCAGAAGAATTATTCAAGGCAGTAGCAGAAATACTTGCATATGTCTATCGTTTAAAAAATAAACAAGTAAATTAATGAATAAATATTGATTTAGTTAGGGGAGACGTTTTGTGGGAGCAAGAGACCTATCAGTTTTATTAGGTGTTATTCTTATCGTTATTATGCTAATCATCCCGTTACCAACGGCGATGTTGGATTTTTTAATTATTATTAATATATCTCTTGCCCTTATCATAATTCTCGTTGCAATGAATACTCGGGAGCCATTACAATTTTCTATTTTTCCGACATTGCTTTTACTAGTTACGTTATTTCGACTAGGGTTAAATGTTTCAACTACACGTTCTATTCTGGGTGAGGCAAATGCCGGAAATGTTATAGACACGTTTGGAAATTTCGTAGTTGGTGGAAACGCATTAGTTGGTTTTGTTGTATTCCTTATTTTGATTGTGATTCAATTTCTCGTTATAACAAAAGGGGCTGAACGTGTATCAGAAGTAGGAGCTCGTTTTACACTAGATGCTATGCCTGGTAAACAAATGAGTATTGATGCAGATTTAAATGCTGGTATGATTTCAGATATTGAAGCGAAAGAACGACGTGAAAAAATAGAAAGAGAAGCGGATTTTTATGGCTCAATGGATGGTGCGAGTAAATTTGTTAAAGGGGATGCAATTGCTGGTATTGTCATTGTTATCATTAACTTACTGTTTGGGTTAATTATTGGGATGATGCAAATGGGCATGGATTTATCGACTTCAGCTGCTACATATACGCTTTTAACTGTTGGAGATGGTCTTGTCAGTCAAATTCCTGCCTTACTTATCTCGACGGCTACAGGAATTGTTGTCACACGCGCTGCATCTGAAGGGAATTTAGGGCATGACATTACTAAACAGATATTTGCATATCCTAAAATGCTTTACATTGCTGGTGGAACGATTTTTCTTCTAGGTGTAATAACGCCAATAAGTCCAATGTTTACTTTTCCAATTGCACTATTGCTTGTAGTAGGTGGCTATTTCTTAGCAAAAAATGAAGAAGTGACATTAAATGAAGAAGAGCAAACGGACGATGAGGAACAACAAGATGATTTAAAGTCACCAGAAAGTGTCGTCAATCTATTACAAATTGATCCTATTGAATTTGAATTTGGTTATGGTCTTATCCCACTAGCCGATGCAAATCAAGGAGGAGATTTACTTGATCGGGTTGTAATGATCAGGCGTCAAATGGCACTTGAGCTTGGTATGATTGTTCCGGTTATTCGCATTCGTGACAACATTCAACTTCAACCGAATGAGTATACAATTAAAATAAAGGGAAATGAAATTGCGAAAGGTGATTTACTACTTGATCATTATATGGCTATGAGTCCAGGTTTTGATGACGAGAGTATTGTTGGAATAGACACGGTTGAACCAGCATTCGGTTTGCCAGCACAATGGATCGGGGAAGAGATGAAGGAACAAGCAGAATTGTCCGGTTATACAGTTGTTGATCCACCATCGGTTGTTTCAACTCACTTAACGGAAGTGATTAAGCGTCATGCACACGAATTATTAGGGCGTGAGGAAACAAAACAGCTTGTTGAACATTTAAAAGAAACTTATCCAGCTCTTGTAGAAGAAGTAACACCTAACACACTCTCAACTGGTGAGATTCAAAAGGTATTAAAGAATCTTTTGAAAGAAAGTATATCCATCCGAAACTTGCCAATTATTTTTGAAACTCTTGCTGACTATGGTCATTTGACAAAGGATATGGATTTAGTAACGGAGTATGTGCGTCAGTCTTTATCGAGACAAATATCAAAACAGATGACGACACCTGGGGAACCACTGTATGTTATTACACTTAGTGGGAATGTAGAGAAGAAAGTTGCTGATGCTGTTCAACAGACAGAACACGGAAATTTTATATCGATGGATCCGAATACATCTCAAGCGATTTTAGAATCTGCTGCATCTGAAACGGATCGCCTTGCTCAAATGGGGCAACAAGCTGTTATTCTCTGCTCCCCAGCTGTACGTATGTATGTTAGACAATTAATAGAACGGTATTTACCCCATATTCCAATCTTGTCATACAATGAATTGGAAGCTGATGTTGAAGTGCAAAGTGTAGGAGTGGTGAATGTAGAATGAAAGTGAAAAAATATAAAGCACAATCGATTCACGAGGCCATGAAATTGATTCGTTCGGAACTGGGGGATGAAGCCGTTATTTTGAACTCAAAAGAACTTGAAACTGGTGGATTCCTTGGTTTTTTTACAAAAAAGCAGGTTGAAGTAGTTGCAGCAATTGACCCGAGTTTATCCAAAGCTCCAAGACATCGACGACACGATTCTATTTCACGTACTGAAAAGAGACATTCTATTTCAACACCTGCACCGAAAGAAGATGTTCGAACACAAGGTCATTTATTAAAAGAGATTAATCAATTGAAAGACCTAGTACAAGGATTAAATGAAGATAAAAACTACAGAACGAACGAATACCCAAAGCCATTTCAAGTAATAGACGATCAGTTACGGAAGCAAGGTGTAACTGAAACCGTTCGCTTAACCATAATGAAACAGCTGATGAAAGAGTGGTTTGAGCATTCGTCTAATGAACGAAATGAAATTGATATTAATAAAAAGTTATATACGTATTTGTCTTCGCTGTTAAAAACGGTCCCAATTGGTGGCCTGTCTTTTGATAAGAAAGTCATCAATATCGTTGGGCCAACCGGTGTTGGGAAAACAACCACCATTGCGAAATTAGCTGCTCATTGTGTGCTAAAGAAACAGAAGAAGGTTGCGCTGATCACGACAGACACTTATCGGATTGCAGCAATTGAGCAATTAAAGACATATGCAAAAATTTTAAATATTCCACTGGAAGTAGCGTATTCAATAGAAGATTTTAAAAAAGCAATTGAACAATTTGAACACTATGATCTTATACTTGTTGATTCTGCTGGTCGTAATTTTCGAAACCATTTATATGTTGAGGAGTTATCAAAAGTGATCGATTTTGAGCAAGATGCAAAAACTTATCTAGTTCTTTCATTAGCCTCAAAATATGAGGATATGAAAGATATTGTCAATAAATTTAATCTCATTCCGTTAAATCAAGTGATCTTAACAAAGCAAGATGAAACAAGTACGTATGGAGCAATTGCCAATATACCATTTGAACTTAACTTAGGAATTGCGTATATCACGACTGGACAAAATGTTCCAGATGATATTATGGAGGCATCTGAATCTTTATTAATAGATTGTTTATTAGGTGATCGCAATGAATGATCAAGCGACAAACTTGAGAAAGTTAGTTGATTTAAACAATCTAAATGAGGGAAAAGTAATTGCGGTTGTTAGTGGGAAAGGTGGAGTAGGAAAATCAAATGTTTGTTTGAATTTCGCCATCACTTTATCTCAACTTGGCAAACGTGTTGTCATACTCGATTTAGATATTGGTATGGGGAACTTAAACATTTTAATGGGGCTTTCTCCAAAGTATCATCTGATGGATATGCTGGAAAATCAATTATCTGTTTGGGACATAATCGAGGAATCGGAGGTCGGGATTTCATATATTGCAGGTGGTTCAGGGTTCTCACAGTTAGCCAACTTAAATGAGGAGAAATTGCAACGTTTTTTCACGCAACTTGAACAAATTGGTCGTAATTTTGATTATATTTTTCTTGATATGGGTGCAGGAGCTTCAAAAGAAAGCTTAGCTTTTGTTCTTGCTGCAAATGAAGTCTTTCTTGTAACGACACCTGAGCCAACTTCAATAACCGATGCGTATTCTATGCTAAAGTACATTTATCTAACAGAAAACGAAAAGCCTTTATTCTTAATTGTTAATCGTGCTGATTCTGAAAAAGAGGGGCAACGAACAATAGATAGTTTTAAAAGGGTTGCTTTGCAATTCCTTGAAAAGGAAATTACAGCCTTAGGGTCTATTCCAGATGATCTACATGTATCAAAAGCAGTAAAAGCTCAGACACCTTTCGTAACTTGGAATAAGCATCTAAAGGCTAGCAAAGCCATGAATCAAATTGTAGCAGCCTATGTTGGTGAGAAAGAACAAGAGCAAACAAAATTCAGGAAGTTTATTTATAAAATGAAGCAAGCTATAAAAGTGGGTAAATCTGATTCGCTATAGGAAGTGTATAGAATTGGGGAAAATTATACAAGTACTTGTGGTAGATGATTCTGCCTTTATGAGAAAAGTGTTATCTGAAATACTTAATCAACATCCAAAAATTAACGTAATTGGAACAGCCCGTAATGGTGAAGAGGCTCTCAAGAAAAGAAAAACTTTAGAGCCTGATGTCATTACTCTTGATGTTGAAATGCCGATAATGGATGGGCTTGAAACCTTGAAGCACCTAATGGATGAAGCTCCTTGTCCAGTTGTCATGGTGAGCAGCACAACGAGTGTTGGAGCTGAAAATACGTTACTTGCTATTGAGTATGGCGCAGTAGATTTTGTAGCCAAGCCTTCAGGGGCGATTTCTCTAGATATAGGAAAAGTGAAGCATATCCTCATAGAAAAAGTATTACAAGCTACTAAGGCTAAGCTTCGACAAACAGCTCCTTCGCCACATCTCAATCTTAATATTAATCATTACAAGAAATCTGAAAAAAAGAAAATAGTCGCAATCGGAACATCAACAGGTGGACCACGTGCATTAAAGGATGTGTTAACTAGGCTTCCCACATCAATAGAGGCTCCTATATTAATAGTGCAGCATATGCCACCTGGTTTTACATCCTCTCTAGCCAACAGGTTAAATTCGCTTTCAGTAATTACCGTGAAAGAGGCGAAAAAAGGGGAAGTTTTACAAAATGGAACAGCTTACATCGCCCCAGGAGGCTACCATCTTTGCGTAAAGAAAATAGGTTCAGCTTACGTTATCGACACACATAAAGAAGAACCACGACGAGGACATCGTCCGTCTGTTGATGTTCTGTTTGAATCCCTAGCCCAATTTGGTGAAATTGAAACTGTAGCTGTCATTATGACTGGGATGGGTTCAGACGGCACGGATGGACTGATACAATTAAAACAACAATCTTCTTGCTATGCAATAGTCGAAGCAGAAGAATCTTGTATTGTTTTTGGCATGCCTAAAGTGGCGATTCAAACGAAGTTAGTGGATGAATGTGTTCATGTTAATCAAATAGCTGAATGTATAGCCCGGAGTATATAGCGAGGGGAGTATTAAATGGATTTAATCAAGAGTTTTAAGCCATACCATTTAGACGTATTAAAAGAGGTCGGAAATATCGGTGCGGGACATGCAGCAGCAGCTCTTTCCCAGTTGCTAAATAAGACGATTAATATGAGCGTGCCTGCAGTTAGAATTGTCGCATTTCAAGATCTTCCAGAACAAGTGGGAGGTGCTGATACGCAGGTTGCTGCAATTTTTTTAAGAATTATGGGGGATGTACCAGGTAGTTTGTTTTTTATTTCAACTGTTGAAGATTCGGAAAAGTTAGTACGCCATTTGTTAAAACAGGAATCGTTTCAGCTAAAAGATCCTCCCTATGAAGAGATGGGGGTTTCTGCTCTTCTAGAGGTTGGGAATATTTTAGCTGGCTCCTATTTATCTTCTTTATCAGATTTTATGAATTTATCAATTCAACCATCTGTTCCTGATATTAGCGTAGATATGGCTGGAGCTATTTTAAGTTATGGTCTGCTTCCAGTCTCTCAAGTAAGTGATTATGCCATTGTGGTAGACACACAGATTATGGAAGTAGATGTGGGTTTGGAAAAAGAACAAATTTCAGGGCATTTCTTCTTACTGCCTGATCCTGAAACCTTTGGGAAAATCTTTACGGTATTAGGAGTGGGTGTTGATGAGTGATATTATTAAAGTCGGGATGGCAGACTTTAATGTCGTCACTCCTCCAAACACGATTCGAACTTCAGGACTTGGTTCATGTGTCGGTGTCGTCCTTTACGATGAAATTACCTTGATTGCAGGGATGGCACATATTATGTTACCTAGTTCTTCTCTTTCCAGACAAGAGAATGTGAATGTAGCTAAATATGCGGATACAGCAATCCCAGCTCTAATCGTAGCAATGAAAAAAAAGGGTGCAAAAAATTATCTTAAAGCTAAGATTGCTGGGGGGGCACAAATGTTTTCTTTCTCTGCAGGAAACAGTGACCTAATGAGAATTGGCCCCCGTAATGTAGACGCTGTAAAAGAGAAATTAAAAGAATTAAAAATCCCTCTTATGTCAGCTGACGTAGGAGGGAAGAGTGGTAGAACGATTGAATTTAATCCAGAGTCAAAATTATTACATATTCGTACGGTGAATAAAGGAACAAAACAAATCTAATTTATCAAGTTGAATGACTTTTTCCTTTATAAATTAATCAATAAGTATGTAGTGGAGGGTGCTTTATGGGACATGTAACAACAGTAGAAGACCAACTTCTTTGGGATAAGTGGATTGCGGAACGAAGTTATACTGCTTGTGATGAATTAATTCGTCGTTACATGCCCCTGGTTCATTACCACGTTCAGCGAATTTCGGTCGGACTTCCAAGGAGTGTTCAAAAGGAGGATCTAAAAAGTCATGGTTTGATAGGTTTATATGATGCAATTGAAAAATTTGAACCTAATCGAGATTTAAAGTTTGACACCTATGCATCTTTTCGTGTTAGAGGTGCGATTCTAGACGGTTTAAGAAAAGAAGACTGGCTTCCAAGATCGATGAGAGATAGGATAAAAAAAGTTGAAGCGACAATAGAAAAACTAGAGCAGCAGAACGGGCGATTTGTGACAAGTGAAGAGGTTGCTCGCGAGCTCAATATGGATACAGTAGATGTTGAACGAGTTATGGCAGAGAATTACACTGCAAATTTATTATCAATCGATGAAAAAACTCAAGAATTGGACCGACATGAAACGTATGCAGCAACGATTGAGGATAAAGAGGGGAAGACTCCTGAACAACATGTGTTTGCCGATGAAACAAAAAAGGAACTAGCACAAGTAATAAGTCGATTATCAGAAAAAGAGCAACTTGTTATTAGTTTATTTTATTATGAGGAATTAACATTAACAGAAATAGGACAAGTTCTCGATTTATCAACTTCGCGTATCTCACAAATACACTCCAAGTCACTGTTTAAACTTCAGCAAGTTCTAAATAAAAAAAACAAAATCTAGAATAAGGATTGGAAAACATGTGCGACTTAGCATCGTTTTATGAAGTTACTGTTACAAAGAATAAGATGAAAGCTCTTATTGTACAACATAAGAAGCTTCCAGATGAAATAAAAGTTTCTACTGATATGTTTTATGAGTTTTTAGAAAAAATTGGTATAACATATGGGGTTGATCAATTAGTAATAGCGATGCTTACAACAAAGAACGAAACGTTTTCAACCCCACTCGAAATAGCAAAAGGAATTCCTCCAAAAAATGGGGAGCCAGCTTATTTACAACCGATAACAGCAAAAGGGCCAAAAAAAGAATTACATTCATTGAAGAAAGTGAATTTAAAAGATATTCTAGAAATTCCTTCTGCTCAAATAGGAGATAAGGTAGGACATAAGATAAATGCTACTGATGGTGAAAGTGGCTATAATGTTTATAGTGAAGAACTTTTACCTATTCCTGGTAAAGATTTTTCTTTACGCGAAGGAAAGAATACACGTTTATCTGAAAAAGAACAAGCTCTTTATTCGCTTATCGATGGTCAAGTAAGCATTGAAAATTTTACAGTTCATGTGCACCCAATATTTGAGGTTTCTAGTGATGTTAATATGGAGATAGGTAATATTTCTTTTGTTGGAAATGTTATTGTTCGAGGGAATGTTCCTGCTGGATTTAAGGTGGAAGCAGGAGGCGATATTCGAGTATTTGGAACGGTGGAGGCTGCTAAATTAAAAGCTGGTGGCTCGATTTTTATCGGCGCTGGAATCGTTGGACAGAACAAATCGTATGTTGAAGCCGGAGGTTTAGTTCAAACGACATTTGTTAATGAGGGGCATGTAACAAGCAAAGGTTCATTGGTAGTGAGGCAAGCTATTTTACATAGTACATGTACATCTGATGAAGAGATAATTTGCATAGAAGGAAAAGGCTTAATAGTTGGGGGAGTTCTATCAGCTAAAAAAAGCATCCAGGCAAATGAAATCGGAAATGCTATGCAAACGAAAACTAGCCTTTTTGTCGGAACAAATGAAAGCCTGGTCAATGATAGAGAAGATATCGAAAGGAAGCTTAGCCTCACAAAAGAAGAGTTTATGAAACTTGGTAAATTGTTAAAGCTTTATTTAGAAAAGGAAAAACAAAAAGGTCAATTAGATAGTAAAGAAAAAATAATGAAGCTTAAGGTACAGAACTCATTTAAGTTAACGAAACAAAGAATCGATGAATTAACAAAAGCGTTACCTGACACTCAAGATGAAAACCTCTATAATAATATAGGGTTTATAACAGCAGAAAAAGTCATTTATCCCAATGTACGTGTTCAATTTGGGAAATATAGAAGAAACCTTTCGCTAACTTATTATCAACCGAAAATTTCATTTTCTGAAAGTGAAATCATCATCTCAGCTAAATAATAGTATAGGGAGGTTTAACGATGAGTTTGCGTCCAATTGAAGCACAAGGATCAGTTCCAATCTCGCAAAAAACAGGTAAGTTACAAGAGCAATTGCAACAACGTGCCCAGGTTAGTCAAGGTTTAATCAGTCAGTATCAAAAAGAAAATGATGAGCGAAAGCGCAAACAAGTGAATGAGTCAGATTCATCAGAACAAGCAAGATTGAATCGGGATGAAGGGAACAAAGGTGGAAATGCCCCAAATCAGGAACATAATCACAATCAAGATGTAGATGAGAGACAAGCTGAACATCCTTTTAAAGGAAAAACGATAGACGTCTCTGGATGAGAAAGGATTATTATGACTACATTACTGCTTACGATAAGTCTACTTCTGCATGCTTTTACATTTCTTTGGATATTAACGCTTATGAAAAGGCAGGTACCCGTTCACTCTGGTGAAAATAACGAAATGTTGAAACGAGAAATTGAAGACTTGCTTCTTTCATATACAGCAGAGATAAAAGAAGAAAATGAACGGTTAATAAAACTAGTCGAAAAAGGCAAAAGTGATGAGGAGCGAAAGATTAAAAGTGAAAATGTTGATGACGATGCAAGCAAAAAGAATGAAAATAGAAATCGCAATCAACTTGAGCTAGATAAAAAAAGCACACAAGAACAAGAGGAATATGACCAATATCAGCCTCCAACGATTCCTACTCTAGAAAAAGATGCAATTTATGAGCAATCAGATACAGCTAAAGTAATTGCCTTGTCTAAGCAAGGCCTAGATGCTGAACAAATTGCGAAAAAGTTAAGGTTAGGAAAAGGCGAAGTTGAGCTAATGTTGAAATTTTATCGTTAATGTCTAAATTTGCTTGCAACACCACTTTTGTTATGATATAGTAAACAACGGTGTTAATCACACACGCTTTCTAATTTATGTGATGGTGCTGGATTTCCAGTGTCGCGTAGAGATGATGAGAGCGGAGGCTAAAAAAACCAATTTTAAAGGAGGTGTTTGATGTGGCAGTTATCTCCATGAAGCAATTATTAGAAGCTGGGGTACACTTCGGTCACCAAACTCGTCGTTGGAACCCTAAGATGGATCGCTACATCTTCACAGAACGTAACGGTATTTACATTATTGACTTACAAAAGACAGTCAAAAAGGTTGAGGAAGCGTATAATTTTGTACGTGACTTAGCAGCTGACGGAGGAAAAATCCTTTTCGTTGGTACAAAAAAACAAGCTCAAGATTCAGTTAAAGAAGAAGCTGAGCGTTGTGGCATGTACTTCATTAACCAACGTTGGTTAGGTGGTACATTAACGAACTTTGAAACAATCCAAAAGCGTATTACTCGTCTTAAAAACCTTGAGAAAATGCAAGAAGACGGTACATTCGATGTTCTTCCTAAAAAAGAAGTTATTCTTCTTAAAAAGGAAATGGAACGTTTAGAGAAGTTCTTAGGCGGTATCAAGGATATGCAAGGAATTCCTGATGCACTTTTTGTTATTGATCCTCGTAAAGAGCGCATTGCAATTGCGGAAGCTCATAAATTGAACATTCCGATTGTTGCGATTGTAGATACAAACTGTGACCCTGACGAAATTGATTATGTTATCCCAGGTAACGATGATGCAATTCGTGCTGTTAAACTTTTAACTGGTAAAATGGCTGATGCAGTAATCGAAGCTACTTCTGCTGAAGAAGCAGCAGAGGAAGAAGAAGTTGAAGAAACAACTACAGCTTAATTTCATTTACTAAAAAAGGGTGGTAAAGGGGGATTACCCTTTACCACCCTTTTTGTAAACTTAATTAGCTAATTATTTGGTTTATCGTTTGATATACCTGTACATACTGACACTATTAAGGAGGCGGTTTTAATGGCTGTAACAGCTAGCATGGTAAAAGAGTTACGTGAAAAAACTGGCGCAGGAATGATGGATTGTAAAAAGGCATTAACTGAAACAAACGGTGATATGGAGAAAGCAGTTGACTTTCTTCGCGAAAAAGGAATTGCTAAAGCTGCAAAGAAAGCAGATCGTGTAGCTGCAGAAGGTCTTGCTTTCGTAAAAACAGAAGGCAATAAAGCGATTATTGTTGAAGTGAACTCTGAAACTGACTTCGTTGCGAAAAATGAAAATTTCCAAAAATTAGTTAGCGATTTGGCTTCTCACTTAATTTCTAATTCACCTTCTTCAGTCGAAGAGGCTCTAAACCAACCATTTGCAGAAGGACAAACTGTTTCAGAATTTGTAAATGCTTCTATTGCAAAAATTGGAGAAAAAATCTCTCTTCGTCGCTTTGAAATTATTGAAAAAGAAGATGGCGATGTATTCGGTGAGTACCTACATATGGGTGGACGTATTGGTGTCCTAACAGTTGTTGGTAATTCAACTGATGCTGAGCTTGCAAAGGATGTTGCAATGCATGTTGCTGCAATCAACCCAACATATGTTTCTCGTGATGAAGTATCACAAGAAGAGGTTGAACGTGAACGTGAAGTGCTTAAGCAACAAGCACTAAATGAAGGGAAACCTGAAAATATTGTTGAAAAAATGGTGGAAGGCCGTCTTTCTAAATTCTTTGAACAAGTATGTCTTCTTGATCAACCATTTGTTAAAGATGGAGATCAAAAGGTAAGTAAATATGTTCAAAGCAAAGGCGCGACGGTAAAAAGCTTTATCCGTTATGAAGTTGGAGAAGGCATGGAAAAACGCGAAGATAACTTTGCTGAAGAAGTAATGTCTCAAGTTAAGAAATAATGTTGAAAGGGGCACAATGTGTCCCTTTTTTGAAAGAGTTTAATAAAAACTTCATCTCATGTCGGAGGTTTTCATGCAAAAATATAATAGAGTAATATTGAAGCTAAGTGGTGAAGCTTTAGCCGGAGAACAAGGTTATGGTATTGATCCACTAGTTATTCAATCTGTAGCAAAGCAAGTAAAAGAAATTGTTGAACTTGAAGTGGAAGTAGCTGTTGTTGTTGGTGGTGGCAATATCTGGCGTGGGATGGCTGGTAGTGCCAAAGGGATGGATCGTGCAACGGCTGATTACATGGGGATGTTAGCAACGGTTATGAATTCTTTGGCTTTGCAAGACAGCTTAGAAGATATTGGTGTAGAAACGCGAGTACAAACTTCAATTGAAATGCGCCAAGTAGCAGAACCGTACATACGCAGAAAGGCTATTCGACACCTTGAAAAGAAACGTGTTGTTATTTTTGCAGCTGGAACTGGTAATCCGTATTTCTCTACAGATACAACTGCTGCACTGAGAGCTGCGGAGATTGAGGCAGAAGTAATCCTTATGGCTAAGAACAAAGTAGACGGTGTTTATAGCGCAGATCCTTCTGTTGATGCTAATGCGAAGAAATATACGAAGATTTCTTATATGGATGTCCTAAAAGAAGGTTTAGCTGTTATGGATTCGACAGCTTCATCATTATGTATGGATAACGATATTCCGTTAATTGTATTTTCAATTATGGAAGAAGGAAACATTAAGCGAGCAGTACTTGGTGAAGAAATTGGTACATTAGTAAGGGGGAACTCATAATGTCAGCTGAAGTGAAAAAAGATGCAGAACAACGTATGGAAAAAGCCATTGAAGCTTTAAATCGTGAATTAGCTAAATTAAGAGCCGGCCGAGCAAATCCAGCATTACTAGATCGTATAACGGTAGAATATTATGGTGCTGAGACACCTCTTAATCAATTAGCAACGATTTCAGTTCCTGAAGCGAGATTACTAGTAATCCAGCCTTTTGATAAATCGTCTATTGCTAATATCGAGCGTGCAATTCAGATGGCTGACCTTGGGTTGACTCCGTCTAATGATGGAACAGTGATCCGTATTCAGATCCCACCATTAACAGAGGAGCGTCGAAAAGACCTTGTTAAATTGGTGAAAAAAGCAGCTGAAGATGCAAAAGTAGCAATACGTAACGTTCGTCGCGATGCAAACGATGACTTGAAAAAAGGTCAAAAAGATGGCGAAATGACAGAAGATGAACTTCGTCGCAGTACAGATGATATTCAAAAGTTAACGGATAAAAGTATTGCTCAGGTTGATGATGTAGCAGAGCAGAAAGAAAAAGAAGTTATGGAAGTATAAGCTAGTTCCATGTAAAATAGACATAGTAAAAGACCCTCTTTTCATTATAGGGGGTTTTTTACACTTTCTTAGTGGTTATGAGTACCATTAAAAAAGGTAAAGATAGAAGAATGAACCTGCTGCTACACATATGGAGGGCGCCAACATGCTTGAAAAAATATCAAAGTGGAAAACATCTTATTCATCAGAAGAGAAAACAACAGAATTAGATGATATAAACATTCCAAAACACATAGCTATTATCATGGATGGAAATGGACGATGGGCTAAACAAAAAGGTCTACCAAGAATAGCTGGTCATCGTGAAGGAATGAAGATCATTAATAAAATTGTTCGTAAAGCAGATGAACTTGGTGTGGAAGTCTTAACATTATACGCATTTTCAACAGAGAACTGGAAGCGACCAAAAACAGAAGTTGAGTTTCTTATGAAGCTTCCTGAACGATTCCTTAAGAAAGAGTTACCGTCCCTAATGGAAAATAATGTGAAAGTGCGTTTAATGGGGAGTATTGAGAGCTTACCGGAACATACGAAAAGGGCTGTCGATAAAGCGGTAAAAGATACGGAAAATAATACAGGGCTTATTTTAAATTTTGCTCTTAACTACGGTAGCCGATTCGAGTTAATGAATGCTGTAAAGGAAATTGCAAAAAAAGTTGAAAGTGGAACAATTACCTCTGAGGATATTGATGAATCGACACTGAAAGAGAACTTAATGACAGCTGAACTTAGAGACCCGGATTTACTCATTCGCACAAGTGGAGAAATTCGCCTTAGTAATTTTATGCTCTGGCAAGTCGCATATAGTGAATTCTGGTTTACTGATGTCTTGTGGCCCGATTTTAAAGAGAAGCATTTAGTAGAAGCCATTGCCATTTATCAAAAAAGAGCGCGAAGATATGGTGGCGTTTAGAAGGGGCGATGTAAATTGAAACAAAGGATTATTACTGGAGTTATTGGTGGAGCCGTCTTCTTAACTATGGTTTTGCTTGGTGGGTGGATTTTTGCACTATTTATCTTTCTAATAGCATCAATGGCAATGATCGAGCTACTAAAAATGAAAAGAATTACTCCTATTTCTTTAATGGGGATCATAAGTCTTGCTTCGATGTGGCTACTACTTGTTCCTACGAATTGGTTTGAACAAGTTGTCCCTTCACACTTTACCAAAGTGGAATTTTTTATTTTTATGATACTAGTTTTGCTTATGTTTACAGTCATAACGAAAAATTCATTTACATTTGATCAAGTTGGTTTTGTAATTGTAGCATCGGTTTATGTTGGGTTTGGATTTCATTATTTAATTATGACAAGAGAGATACCAGAACATGGAATGTATCTTGTGTTCTTTGTTCTGTTGTTAATTTGGACAACTGATTCAGGAGCTTATTTTGTTGGACGAAAATGGGGCAAAAATAAACTGTGGCCTGACATAAGTCCTAAAAAAACAATTGAAGGTTCTGTAGGAGGAATCATTGCAGCAGTAATCGTTGGGACGGTGTTTTATTTTCTCTTCCCGATTTTTCCAAACTATATAACAGCCTTATCTGTCATAATTGTTGCATCTACTTTTGGGCAATTAGGAGATTTAGTTGAATCAGCGTTGAAAAGGCATTATGCAGTAAAAGACTCTGGAAATGTTTTACCAGGTCATGGTGGTATCTTAGACCGTTTTGATAGTCTGATTTATGTTATGCCAATCCTTCATTTGCTTCAACTAATTTAATCAGTAAAACAAAAATGAGATTTGAATAGTAGGTGAGTATGTTGAAGCATGTTAGTTTGTTAGGAGCAACGGGTTCTATTGGAACTCAGACATTAGATGTTATTCGCAAATACCCAAAGCATTTCAAGTTAGAATCGATGTCTGTTGGAAGGAATATTGACTTAGCGATTCAACAAGTACATGAATTTGCTCCTGAGCTTTTATCGGTACAATCAAAAGAAGACTATGATAAACTAATTCATGAAGTTCCAAGCACAACAAAAGTAGTTTATGGTAAGGAAGGTTTAGTGGAGGTAGCAATAACACCTAAATCAGAAATTCTTGTTAATGCGGTCCTAGGAAGTATTGGATTAGCGCCAACGCTTGCTGCAATTAAATCAGGTAAGACGATTGCTATAGCTAATAAAGAGACTCTCGTAACAGCAGGTCATATTGTTACAGAAGAGGCAAAACGTCATAACGTTTCGTTACTTCCGGTTGATAGTGAGCATTCTGCCATTTTTCAGGCATTAAACGGTGAAAATATCAAGGAGGTAGACCGACTTATCCTTACAGCATCCGGAGGAAGCTTTCGGGATCGAACGCGAGAAGAATTAAAAGGTGTAACGGTACATGAAGCTCTTAATCATCCGAATTGGTCAATGGGTGCAAAGATTACTATCGATTCAGCCACAATGATGAATAAAGGGTTGGAAGTGATAGAAGCTTACTGGCTATTTGGAATACCATATGAAAAAATTGACGTCGTATTACATAAAGAAAGCATTATACACTCTATGGTGGAATACTTAGATGGGAGTGTGATTGCACAACTTGGAACACCTGATATGCGTGTGCCGATCCAATATGCTCTCACATTTCCTAAACGTCTTCATTCAATATCGAATGAACGATTAAACCTTTGGGAAATAGGAACTTTGAATTTCAAGAAACTGGATATGGAAAGGTTTCGCTGTATGCGATTTGCATATGAAGCAGGAAAGGCAGGGGGCACTTTGCCAACGGTCTTAAATGCCGCTAATGAAGAAGCCGTTGCTTTTTTCTTAGAAGAACGTTTATCATTTTTAGAAATTGAAGATGTTATTGAGAAAGCTTTGGAAAGACATACTGTTGTGAAACAGCCAACATTAGAAGAGATCATTACAGTTGATGCCGAGACGAGAGCCTTTATCCACTCTACCATCAAATAAGAAAGGTGGACAAATAAGCCATGAATACTTTATTATCAGTCATAGTTATTTTCGGTCTTCTTGTTTTCATTCATGAATGGGGTCATTTATACTTTGCAAAACGAGCGGGAATTCTATGTCGAGAATTTGCAATTGGTTTTGGCCCAAAGATATTCTCATTTAAACGTGATGAAACCGTTTATACGATTCGATTACTTCCTATTGGTGGTTTTGTTAGAATGGCCGGTGAGGATCCTGAAATGATTGATATTAAGCCAGGTTACGAAATCGGACTAGTGTTTAATAAAGCTCGTAAAGTAAGTAAAATTATCATTAACAATAAATCGAAGCACCCTGAAGCTTTGGTTGTACAAGTTGAGAGAATTGATTTAGAACATAAGTTACTCATTGAAGCCTATAATGACGATGGGGAGCGAATTAGTTATCAAGTTGATGAAAAAGCTGTGCTTGTCCAAGATGAGCAGGAAACACAAATCGCTCCATGGAATCGTCAATTTGGTTCTAAAACGGTTGGACAACGTGCATTAGCTATTTTCGCAGGACCAATGATGAACTTCCTTTTAGCAATTGTTATCTTAATTGCTTTTGCACTTTTTCAAGGAATGCCAGTTGATGAAGCGAAAATTGGTGATGTCAGCCCAGATAGTGCAGCTACAGAAGCTGGATTACAAGAAGGAGATCAGGTTATTTCTATTGATGGACAACCAATAGATACTTGGGAAGAGATGACCGCAATTATTCAGCAGAATCCGAATGAATCAATCATTTTTGAAGTTGAGAGAGCTGGTCAAGTTAATATGATTCCTGTAACACCAGATGAGAGAATAGGGCAATATGGTGACTCAGAAGGGTTTGTTGGGATTGCTAGGCCAACCGAGTTCTCATTAGGTGGTTCAATCGTCTTTGGTTTTACACAAACATACTTGTTCATGACCATGATTTTTGAAGTGTTAGGCATGATTGTCACAGGAGACTTTTCATTAGATTATGTAGCTGGTCCTGTTGGAATATACAATTATACAGGTGAAGCAGCCGCGATGGGGATTTTTGTACTGATGCACTGGGCAGCAGCTCTAAGTGTCAATTTAGGTATCATTAACCTTCTCCCTATTCCAGCTATGGACGGAGGACGGCTAATCTTCATAGGACTTGAAGCAGTTCGAGGAAAACCAATTGACCCACAAAAGGAAGGGCTTGTTCACTTTATCGGCTTCGCATTGTTAATGCTCTTAATGATTGTTGTAACATGGAACGATATTAATAAATTCTTTATGTAAGTTTTAAGCAAAGATAAAAGTGCATGAACTTGTTCGCTATCTTATTTTAGTAGAAGTTAAGAGAGATTATCAAAATAATTTCCCTGATTGCTCAGAAGTTGTGGAAGAGTAGAAAGTTACCTTTTCACGACTTCTTAAAGAAGAAGTTGGAAAGGACTTGAATAATGAGACAAAGGAATTTTTTATCACCAACATTACGAGATGTACCAGCTGATGCAGAGATTAAAAGTCATCAGTTAATGCTAAGAGCAGGACTTATACGCCAAACAGCATCCGGTATTTATTCATACTTACCTTTAGGGAAAAAGGTTTTAAGGAAGGTTGAAGATATTATTCGAGATGAGATGGATACTTTTGGTGGACAGGAAGTTTTAATGCCAGCGATTCAGCCAGCTGAATTATGGGAAGAATCGGGCCGTCTAGGTGATTATGGTCCTGAACTTATGAGGCTGAAGGATCGCCATGAGCGAGACTTTGTTTTAGGAGCAACTCATGAAGAAGTTATTACGACCTTAGTACGTGATGATGTAAAAACCTATAAGAAATTGCCGATGAACTTGTATCAAATTCAAACTAAATACCGTGATGAAAGAAGACCTAGATTCGGAGTGCTTCGTTCACGTGAATTCATTATGAAAGATGCTTATTCATTTGATACATCACAAGAAGGACTTGATAAAAGTTACCAAGATATGTATAACGCATATCAAAATATTTTCTCGCGCTTTAACCTTGATTTTCGCGCGGTTGAAGCAGACTCTGGTGCAATTGGCGGAACTGACACACATGAGTTTATGGTACTTAGTGAAATTGGCGAGGATACGATTGCGTATTCTGATCAATCAGACTTTGCAGCGAATATTGAGATTGCACCAGTTCGAGTAAACTATCAAAAATCAGATCAGGCCCTTCTTGAACTTCAAGTTGTCAACACACCTAATACAAAGACAATTACTGAGGTCTCTACTTTTTTTGATGTGGATGCAAGCGCGACAATTAAATCGCTTCTTTTCATCGTTGATAAGGAACCTGTTCTTGTTCTTGTTCGTGGTGACCATGAAGTGAATGAAGTGAAAGTAGGAAACGCTTTTGGAAAGGCAACGGTAGAGTTAGCTTCTCCTGAACAAACAGTTGAAATAGTAGGTTGTGAACCTGGTTATGTTGGTCCAATTCAAGTTCCAGATACGGTAACAATTATTGCAGATCATGCAGTTGAAGCGATTGTTAATGGTATATGTGGAGCCAACGAAAAAGAAAAACATTACAAAAATGTTAATGTAGGTCGTGATTTTGACGTTTCACGCTATGAAGATCTTCGTCTTATACAAGAAGGCGATCCTTCACCAGATGGCAAAGGAACGATCCAATTCGCAATGGGGATTGAAGTCGGTCATGTATTTAAATTAGGTACAAAATACAGTGAGGCACTTGGGGCAACGTATTTAGATGAGAATGGAAAAACTCAAACAATGATTATGGGTTGTTACGGGATTGGTGTATCTAGAACAGTTGCAGCAATCGTTGAACAACATCACGATGATAACGGAATTATATGGCCAACGTCAGTTGCACCATTTGATATTCATCTACTAACGATCAATGTTAAAGATGATGATCAGAAGCAATTGGGCGAAGAACTTTATTCTTCATTGAAGCAAGAGGGCTTTGAAGTTTTATTTGATGATCGTCCAGAACGTGCAGGTGTGAAATTTAAAGATTCAGATTTAATTGGACTTCCAATACGTGTTGGGGTTGGTAAGAAAGCTACTGAAGGGATTGTTGAAGTGAAAGTTAGAAAGACTGGAGAGATGATTGAAGTTCCAGTCGCTAATTTAACAGAAACCTTAAACAAGCTTTTTAATCAATTAAGGTAAACTTCATCTTTTATGTTAAAATGGTATCTCATATTAATGAGGTACCATCTCTTTTCGTAAGGAGAGTTTCATTTTAAAATAGAGAGTATCAAAAATCATGGGGGAGGAATAAATGGATGTCACAAGATGAACAAATTCGTAAGGAACGACTTCAGTTGCTTCTCCAACAGTTACAAATACCAGAGGAAATCGTAGCTGCTCATTTTCAAAATGCGATGATTAGAAAGCTAGTGATCAGTAAGGAAAAAAGAGCTTGGCATTTCCATATAGAATTGCCAGTAGTTGTTCCTGCGCAAGTATATGAGTTGTTTTCTGATCGATTACGAATAACGTTTGAACATATAGCGTCTGCATCGTTCACGTTTCATTATACAAATAATGAATTACAAGAGTCTGGATGGGTTGATTATTGGCCATTAATTATTTCAAAACTATCTCAACTATCAAATGGAATACGAGACCTTCTCTCTCAACAAACACCGACGTATGACGGTAAGAGACTTGTGATACAGGTTCGAAATGAGACGGAAGCTGTGGCATTAAGACGTAAACTAATAGAGCCATTTCAACAAACGATTTCTGAATTAAGTTTACCACCTATTAAACTTGATACTGATATTCGTGAATCAAAACAAGAATTTGAAAAGTTTGTTGAGAAACGAGAACAAGAAGATCATTCTAAAGTCGTAGAAGCGATCTTAGAGAAGAAGAAAAACGAGCAACAGGCTGAAAAAGACCTAAGTGGTAAGCCGTTAGTAATCGGCTACCCAATAAAAGACGAGCCTATGCCACTTGAAGCTATCGTAGATGAGGAGCGACGTGTTACTGTTCAAGGTTATGTTTTTGATGCTGAAACAAGAGAGTTAAGAAGTGGGCGAACATTATTAACGTTTAAAATTACCGATTATACAGATTCAATCCTTATAAAAATGTTCTCAAGAGATAAAGAAGATGTCCCTCTTTTACAAGCAATTAAAAAAGGGATGTGGGTCAAAGTACGAGGTGGAATTCAAAACGATACATTTGTTCGAGACCTAGTCATGATTGGAAATGATGTAAATCAGTTGAGTCCTGTTGAACGTACTGATTCTGCTAGTGATGATCAGAAAAGAGTCGAGCTCCATCTTCATACAACAATGAGTCAAATGGATGGAATTGTATCGGCAGGAAGATATGTAGAGCAGGCGGCTAAGTGGGGACATCCTGCTGTAGCGATTACCGACCATGGAGTGGTACAATCTTTTCCAGAAGCCTATTCTGCTGGGAAAAAACATGGTGTTAAAGTGTTATTTGGTATTGAAGCTAACCTCGTAGATGATGGGGTTCCAATTGTTTATAATGAAGCCCATCGCTTTTTAATGGAGGATGAATATATTGTATTTGACGTTGAGACAACAGGATTATCTGCTGTCTACAATACAATTATTGAACTTGCTGCAGTTAAAATAAAAGGTGGCGAAATTATTGATCGGTTTGAGTCATTTGCTGACCCACATGAGCCGTTAACAAACACGATCATTGAATTGACAGGAATCACTGATGAAATGGTGAAGGGTCAACCTGAAGTAGGTGATGTCCTTAGAGATTTCAAAGAGTTTATTGGCGATGCCATACTTGTTGCTCATAATGCAAGTTTTGATATGGGATTTTTAAATGTTGGATTTAAGAAAATTGGGCTTGGCGAAGCAAAGAACCCAGTTATTGATACACTAGAATTAGGACGCTTTCTTTACCCGGAGCTTAAGAACCATCGTCTAAATACACTATGTAAAAAGTTTGATATTGAACTTGTTAGTCATCATCGCGCTATTTATGATGCTGAAGCAACTGGCTATTTGCTTTGGAAAATGGTGAAAGACGCAAATGAACGCGATATATCTTATCATGATCAATTAAATGAACATATGGGTCAGGGAAACTTTCATCGTCAACGTCCTTCGCACTGTACTATTTTGGCGCAAACACAAGAGGGCTTAAAAAACCTGTATCAACTTGTCTCTATGTCGCATGTTGATTATTTTTTCAGGACGCCACGTATACCGAGATCTCAACTTCAAAAGCTGCGAAACGGTTTACTAATAGGTTCTGCTTGTGACAAGGGCGAAGTGTTTGAAGGAATGATGCAAAAATCAGCCGATGAAGTTGAAGAAATTGCAAAGTTCTATGATTACATTGAAATTCAACCACTTGCAACCTATCAACACTTAATTGAAAAAGAATTAGTCAAAAATGAATCGGCATTGGAAGAAATTGTTGGGAATATTGTCAAATTAGGAGAAAAGCTAGAGAAACCTGTTGTTGCCACAGGCAATGCACATTATCTCCATAAAGAAGATTACATTTACCGTAAAATATTGATTGCGTCGCAGGGAGGAGCCAATCCTCTTAATAAACAAACGCTGCCAAAGGTTCACTTCCGTACAACGGATGAAATGCTTGACGCTTTTTCGTTTCTAGGTGAACAAAAAGCAAAAGAAGTAGTTGTAACGAATACGCAGAAGGTTGCAGATTTAATTGAAGAGATCCATCCGATCCCCGATGATTTGTATACACCAAAAATCGAGGGAGCGGATGATGAAATTAGAGAAATGAGCTACAACATGGCTAGAAGCATCTATGGTGAGGAGCTACCAGAGATTGTAGAGGCGCGAATTGAAAAAGAGTTAAAAAGTATCATTGGCCATGGATTTGCTGTAATTTATTTAATCTCTCAAAAACTTGTTAAGAAGTCTCTAATTGATGGTTACTTAGTAGGTTCCCGGGGATCAGTTGGGTCTTCATTTGTAGCTACAATGACAGAGATTACTGAAGTTAATCCATTGCCACCACACTACGTTTGTCCAAATTGCCATCACTCTCACTTTTTTGATGACGGCTCGGTTGGGTCAGGTTATGATTTACCAGATAAAGATTGTCCGGAATGTGGTACGGCTTATATAAAAGATGGACAAGATATTCCGTTTGAAACATTTTTAGGTTTTAAAGGCGATAAAGTTCCCGATATTGATTTAAACTTCTCAGGTGAATATCAACCAAGGGCTCATCACTATACAAAGGAACTTTTTGGTGAAGAGTATGTGTATCGCGCAGGTACAATCGGTACAGTTGCCGAAAAGACAGCTTATGGATACGTAAAGGGATATCAGGGTGACCATGATCTTCATATGAGAGGAGCAGAGATTGATCGGCTCGTCTCAGGCTGTACAGGGGTGAAACGGACAACTGGACAACATCCCGGAGGTATTATTGTTGTTCCGGACTATATGGACATCCATGATTTTTGTCCGATTCAGTTTCCGGCAGATGATAAAAATTCTGAATGGAAAACAACTCATTTTGATTTCCATTCCATTCATGATAACTTACTTAAGTTAGATATCCTTGGACACGATGATCCAACAGTTATTAGGATGTTACAAGATTTAAGTGGAATCGATCCAAAAACAATTCCTACAGACGATCCAGAAGTTATGAAGATTTTTAGTGGTCCAGAAGTATTAGGTGTAACAGAAGAACAAATTATGTGTAAGACAGGGACACTAGGAATACCTGAATTTGGAACGAGGTTTGTTCGTCAAATGCTCGAAGAGACGAAACCGAGCACGTTTTCTGAACTAGTTCAAATCTCTGGTCTATCGCATGGAACAGATGTATGGTTAAATAATGCGAACGAATTAATATATAATGGGACGTGTGAATTAAAAGATGTAATTGGTTGTCGTGATGATATTATGGTTTATTTGATTTATAAAGGACTCGAGCCATCTTTAGCATTTAAAATAATGGAATTTGTTCGAAAAGGCAAAGGTCTTCAACCAGAATGGATTGATGAGATGAAAAAGCATGATGTTCCGGACTGGTACATTGGGTCTTGCCTTAAGATTAAATATATGTTCCCTAAAGCACATGCTGCCGCTTATGTATTAATGGCTGTTCGAATTGCGTATTTTAAAGTTCATCATCCAATCTTGTATTATGCGTCGTATTTTACTGTTCGTGCTGATGATTTTGATTTAGATACAATGATAAAAGGTCCTGCTGCAATTAAAGCAAAAGTACAAGAAATCAATGCAAAAGGATTAGATGCCTCGCCTAAAGAGAAATCTGTACTTACAGTCTTAGAACTTGCTTTGGAAATGTGTGAAAGAGGCTTTGCTTTTCAAAAAGTTGATTTGTACCGTTCAAGCGCAACGGAGTTTATTGTTGAAGAAGACCAAACTCTCTTGCCACCATTTAATGCAATGACAGGTGTAGGAACGAATGCTGCACTAAATATTGTTAAGGCTAGGGAAAATGGAGAGTTCCTTTCAAAAGAAGATTTGCAACAACGTAGTAAATTAACTAAAACCGTTTTAGAACATCTTGATGACCATGGATGTTTAGAAGGAATGCCTGATTCTAATCAACTTTCACTGTTCTAGTCTGCTTTAGGGTCTGTTGCAATGCGCCAAATAGTATGGTATTCTGTTATATGGTAATACTTAGAATATGTTACGGAAAAAGAGTGGGGAAACCCACTCTTTCGTTGTTCGTTCTACTTTATTTTAGATTATTTTTGATGTAATTGAAGACAATGTTAGTAACGCTCATATAGCTATTATTTATACAAGATAGTTGGACAGCAAGGAGGGTATAGATGAGTAAGAAAGTCACTGATATAACAAGCGAATTAGCAACACCAATTTTAGATGAATTAAAATTAGAACTTGTAGATGTTGAGTTTAAAAAAGAAGGACCTAACTGGTTTCTTCGTGTATTTATAGACTCTGACACTGGGGTTGATCTTGAAGATTGTGGACAGGTGAGCGAAAAATTAAGTGAAAAGCTTGATGAACTGGACCCTATTCAGCAAGCTTATTTTCTAGAAGTTTCTTCACCAGGAGCAGAAAGGCCATTAAAAAAGGAAAAAGATCTCATAAAAGCAATTGGGAAAAATGTCCATGTTACAACTTATGAACCAATAGATGGTGAAAAGGCTTTTGAAGGAAAACTAATTGATTTTAATGGTGAAGTTCTAGAAATTGAAATGAAAGTAAAGACGCGTAAAAAAGTATATACCGTTCCATATGAAAAAGTAGCAAACGCTAGATTAGCAATTATCTTTTAAATCATGATACTTGCTTAATTTTCGAAAGGGGGAAATACAATCCATGAACAGTGATTTTATGGATGCATTAACAACGTTAGAAAGAGAAAAAGGGATAAAAAAAGAAGTTATTATTGAGGCGATTGAAGCTGCCCTAATCTCCGGTTATAAACGTAACTTTAACCAAGTTCAAAATGTTCGTGTTGATGTAAATAGAGATAATGGCAGTATCCGTGTATTTGCAAGAAAGACAGTTGTAGAAGAAGTCTTTGATGCACGCTTGGAAATTTCTCTAGATGAGGCGCAAAAGATTAATCCAAGTTATGAAGTAGATGATGTGGTTGAGATTGAAGTCACGCCAAAAGACTTTGGTCGAATCGCAGCGCAAACTGCTAAACAGGTTGTAACACAAAGAGTACGGGAAGCAGAACGTGGGATTATTTATTCTGATTTCATTGATCGTGAAGAAGATATTATGACAGGAATAGTCCAACGTCAGGATCATCGTTTTATTTATGTAGATCTAGGAAAAGTAGAAGCACTTCTGCCATTAAGTGAGCAGATGCCAAACGAGAGTTACAAACATAACGATCGGATTAAAGCTTACATTACGAAAGTGGAAAAAACGACAAAGGGTCCTCAAATTTTAATTTCACGTACTCACCCAGGTCTATTGAAGCGTTTGTTTGAGCTTGAAGTACCTGAAATCTATGATGGTACAGTTGAAATTAAGTCTGTATCTCGTGAAGCAGGCGACCGATCTAAAATTGCGGTACACGTTGATAATCCTGAAGTAGATGCAGTAGGAGCTTGTGTTGGACCTAAAGGTCAACGCGTTCAAACGATAGTAAATGAACTCAAAGGTGAAAAGATCGATATAGTTCGCTGGTCAGAAGATCCAGTTGAGTATGTTGCGAACGCATTAAGTCCCTCTAAAGTATTAAAAGTAAATGTAAATGAAGAAGAAAAGATGACTCAAGTTATTGTTCCTGATTATCAACTTTCTCTTGCGATTGGAAAGCGAGGCCAAAATGCAAGGTTAGCTGCCAAGCTTACCGGGTGGAAAATTGATATTAAAAGCGAGTCAGACGCTAGAGAGCTCGGGCTATTAGATGATAGCGAAGAGCTTGAACCAATGAGCAATGAAGTAGATTCTTTTGTTCCTGAATTGGAAGAACAAGATTAAGTTAAGGAGATGGAGCCGGTGAAGAAACGGAAAGTTCCTCTTCGGAAGTGTATCGTGACAAATGAAATGAAGCCAAAGCAAGAATTGATTCGGATTGTTCGTTCTCCTGAGGGTGTCGTATCTGTTGACTTAACTGGAAAAAAGAATGGACGTGGAGCCTACATTAGTAACGATGATGATAGCTTTGAGTTAGCAAAGAAAAAGGATATTTTATCAAGACATCTACAGGTAAAAGTAGATCCTGATATATATGATGAATTGCAAGAAGCAAGCAGACGGAGTCGCAAATGACTACAAAATGGGTATCGCTACTAGGACTCGCAGCACGAGCAAGAAAACTTGTAACAGGGGAAGAGCTCGTATTAAAGGAAGTTAGAAGAAAGTCAGTTCGATTAGTAATCTTGTCTTCTGATGCTGCGGAACAAACAAAGAAAAAGGTATTGGACAAATGCGGCCATTACAAAATTCCGGTACGAATAACGTCAGATCGAGCAACACTGGGGCAAGCTATCGGAAAAGCGGAGAGAGTCGTCATTGGTGTAATGGATGATGGATTTGCAAAGAAGATGACCGCATTACTCGACCAATGATTCTGGAGGTAAGTTTATGAAAAAAATGCGAATATACGAATATGCAAAAGAAAAAGATGTAGCAAGTAAAGTGATCATTGATCAATTAAAAGAGTCTGGTTTTTCAGTAACAAATCATATGTCTGTTATTGATGAGAAGATGATGGATGTATTGACTAAAGGTAAGTCTGAAACTCCAAAAGAAACAAAAGAACAAAATAATCGCCCTAAGCAAGAGAAAAATGATTCAAAACGAAATCAATCAAAGCCTTCAAACAATAATAAGCCTCAAAAAAATCGTGGCAAACAACAACAAAAGCAAAACTCAAATAAGCGTAGTGGAGGCGGGCATCGACAAGAGCCACCAAAAGCAAAGCCATTACCTGAAAAAGTTACGTACAGTGGGTCGTTAACAGTTGGTGAATTAGCAAAGGAACTACATAAAGAGCCTTCTGAACTGATCAAGAAATTAATGATGCTTGGTGTTATGGCAACAATCAATCAAGAGCTTGACAAAGATACGATCGAACTGATCGCTGGAGACTATGGCGTTGAGGTTGAGGAAGAAATTGTCATCGATGAAATGGATTTCGAAAGTTATGTAGAAGAGGATTCAGAGGAAGACTTACAAGAGAGACCTCCTGTTGTAACAATAATGGGGCACGTTGACCACGGGAAAACAACATTACTTGACTCTATCCGTCATACAAAAGTTACGGAGGGAGAAGCTGGAGGAATCACACAGCATATTGGTGCTTATCAAATTGAGTCAAATGGTAAGAAGGTTACTTTCCTTGATACACCAGGGCATGCTGCGTTTACAACGATGCGTGCACGTGGGGCTCAAGTGACGGATATTACCATCCTTGTTGTGGCCGCTGATGATGGTGTTATGCCACAAACGAAAGAAGCAATTAGCCATGCTAAAGCTGCTGGCGTGCCGATTATCGTAGCTGTAAATAAAATTGATAAAGAAGCTGCAAATCCTGATCGCGTAATGCAGGAATTAACTGAATTTGAGCTAGTTCCTGAAGCTTGGGGTGGAGATACTATTTTTGTTAATGTATCTGCGCTCTCTGGAACGGGTATTGATGAGTTACTTGAGATGATCCTCCTTGTAGCTGAAGTAGAAGAGTTAAAAGCAAATCCGAACAAACTTGCAAGAGGTACAGTAATTGAAGCGGAGTTAGATAAAGGTCGTGGAACCGTTGCTACCCTTCTTGTACAAAGTGGAACACTAAATGTCGGTGATCCAATTGTTGTAGGTTCATCTTTTGGCCGTGTACGTGCGATGGTTAATGACCTTGGTCGTCGTGTTAAACAAGTTGGACCATCAACCCCAGTTGAGATTACTGGTTTAAATGAAGTGCCACTTGCCGGGGATCAGTTCCAAGCGTTTTCTGATGAGAAAAAAGCTCGTCAAATTGGAGAAGCACGTATGTCTCGTCATCGTGAAGAGAACCTTGCTGAAACATCTAAAGTTAGTCTAGATGATCTTTTTAACAAAATCCAACAAGGAGAAGTTAAAGACATTAATATCATTATTAAGGCTGATGTACAGGGATCTGTGGAGGCAATGCGTGGATCTTTAGAAAAGATCGATGTTGAAGGTGTGAAAGTTAATATCATTCATACAGGTGTTGGGGCGATAACGGAATATGATGTAATGCTCGCATCTGCATCTAATGCGATAATTATAGGCTTTAATGTTCGTCCGGATGTTAATGCAAAGCGTACAGCCGAAGCTGAAAAAGTTGATATACGTCTTCATCGTGTTATATACAATGCAATTGACGAGATTGAAGCAGCGATGAAAGGGATGCTAGACCCTGAGTTTGAGGAAAAAGTAATCGGTCAAGTTGAAGTTAGAACAACGTTTAAAGTTTCCAAAGTTGGTACAATTGCAGGAGCGTATGTTACTGAAGGAAAAGTGACAAGAGATTCTACAGTGCGCTTAATTCGTGATGGAATTGTCATCTATGAAGGTTCTATTAATGCTTTAAAACGTTTTAAAGATGATGCAAAAGAAGTTGCTGCTGGATACGAGTGTGGAATTACACTTGAAAACTATAACGACATCAAAGAAGGCGACATAATTGAAGCGTATATTATGGAGGAAATTGAGCGTAAATGATCATTGGGTTAGTGCGACTCGAACTCTTCATTTATGATGCTCAATCGCTCAAAGAAAAACGCTCTGTCTTAAAAAGTATACAAACGAGAATCAAGCAACGATTTAACCTTTCCGTTGCAGAAACGGATCATTATGACGTTTGGCAGCGAGCTGAGTTAACCATGGTTGCTGTCTCAAACGCTCGTACTGTGTGCGAGCGTGAACTGCAGAAGGCACTATCGTTAATTGATAGTGAGCCGGCTGCAGAAAGAACAGTTACGGATTATGAATGGCTCTAATGTAAAGAACAGAGGTGAATGACTATGAGTAATGTTCGTGCACACCGTGTTGGTGAACAAATGAAAAAAGAACTAAGTGATATTATTATGCGTGAAGTTAAGGATCCTCGTGTTAGTTTTGTAACGGTAACCGGAGTTGACGTAACAGGTGATCTGCAGCAGGCAAAAGTATTTATTACAGTTCTTGGAAGTGACGATCAAAAGGAAGCAACCCTTCAAGCGTTATCGAAAGCGAAAGGTTTTATTCGTTCTGAAATTGGAAAGCGAATCCGTCTTCGTAAAACTCCTGATATAGTCTTTGAGTTTGATGAGTCGATTGAATATGGAAATCGCATTGAAACGCTTCTTCAAGATCTTAATAAAAATCAACGATAAAAATTAGGGGATAGAGGAGCAAAAGCTCTTCTATCCTTTTAGACTTTATAAAACATGAACGGTTTGTATTATTAATACACCAAGTTTTCAACTAATCCGGAGGAATCAATGAAATCAAATGGAATCTTAATTTTACATAAGCCTAGAGGTATGACGTCTCATGATTGTGTAATGAAAGTAAGACGCTTGTTTCAAACGAAAAAAGTAGGTCATACGGGCACCCTCGACCCCGATGTTAATGGTGTGCTACCAATATGTATAGGCAAGGCGACTAAAGTGGTTGAATACATGTCTGGATATTCAAAAGTATATGAAGGGGAAGTAACAATAGGTTTCTCGACAACAACTGAAGACAAAAGTGGAGACGTTGTTAAGTCTAAACCAGTATCGAGTAAGTGGACAAAAGAAGAGATTGAAAAAACTCTGGATGCTTTTTTAGGAGAAATTGTTCAAGTTCCCCCTATGTATTCAGCGGTTAAAGTAAACGGTAAGAAGCTCTATGAATATGCACGAGCAGGTAAAGAAGTTCAACGTCCTAAAAGAAATGTTACGATACACTCACTTGAACTTCTCTCTGATATCTCTTATTCCGATGACACAGCAATGTTTCGATTCAGAGTCCATTGTAGTAAAGGGACGTACGTTCGCACATTAGCAGTTGATATTGGTGAGAAACTCGGCTATCCAGCGCATATGTCTGATTTAGTACGGACTTCTTCTGGTCCTTACACATTAGAACAGAGTAAAACGTTTGAGCAACTCGAGGAAGGAAAAGAAAATGGATCGCTATCTTCTGTGCTAATTCCTTTTGATACGGCGCTTAACCATTTACCGAAATGGGTAGTGGATCAGGAAACGGAAGAGAAGATTAAGAATGGATCTGTGTTGCCAATAAAGAAAGGGTTAGAACATTTGCGATTTACCGTTTATAATAAAGAAGGAGAGTGTTTAGCAGTTTATAAGCGCCATCCGACAAAAGAGGGACTCATCAAACCAGAAAAGATGTTTTGGACAAATGAGCCATCTTAACAATTTAGGAGTGAAAAGGGGATTCTTTAATGGATACCATTTATTTAAAACATCCTATTGATGGAGAAACATTAAAACGAGATAAGACAGTAATGGCATTAGGGTATTTTGACGGCGTTCATGTTGGCCACCAATCAGTCATTTTAAAGGCTAAAGAGATTGCGAAAGAGCTTGGGCATACAGCTTCAGTGATGACGTTTGATCCTCATCCAAAAGAAGTGCTACGAAAAACAGAAATGAATTACATAACACCTTTACCCGATAAAATTAAAAAAATTGAAGCCTTGGGTGTGGATACGCTTTATGTAGTTAGTTTCACGTCTGCTTTTGCTAATTTAACCCCACAACAATTCGTTGATGAGTATTTAATTAACTTACATGTTGTACATGCTGTCGCTGGATTTGATTTCACTTACGGGGCACTTGGGAAAGGCACGATGGAAACATTGCCGTTTCATGCACGTAACCTGTTAGATTCTACGATAGTAGAGAAGTATGAAGAGAACAATGAAAAGGTAAGTTCTACTAAAATACGTCATCTTTTGGAGACCGGAAATGTTGAAGAGGCAAGCAATCTATTAGGAGAAGAGTATGCAATAAGAGGAAGAGTTGTTGACGGCGAGAAGAGAGGAAGAACGATAGGATTTCCTACTGCTAACATCGAACCAAAAGAGCGCTATATCATACCAAAGACCGGTGTTTACGCAGTGAGGATCACGATTAATAATGAACAATTTGATGGTGTTTGTAACGTGGGTTATAAACCTACTTTTCACAATAAAAAAGGAACACCGTCTATTGAGGTACATCTCTTTAATTTTGATCAAGATATTTATGGTTTGGAAGTTGAGGTTAGTTGGTATTCTCGTATTAGACCGGAGAAGAAATTTGCAGGTGTTGAAGAATTAATAGAACAAATTTCTCGCGATAAAGAGACTGCAATGACTTTTTTGAATGCAAGAGTCTACTAAATGTCGTGAATACTTGCAATTCCTTAAAAAAGAAGGTATAGTAATCTTTGTACTTTAAGTACAGATCCGTTTCTTGGCAGATCGAGTCACCGACGTCTGCTAGGGGGTAGGAGATTATAGAAAAGGAGGTGGATAGGATGGCTTTAACACAAGAGCGTAAAAATGAATTAATTTCAGAATTCAAAACGCATGATACTGACACTGGTTCTCCAGAAGTTCAGGTTGCTATCCTTACAGAGCAAATCAACACATTAAATGAGCATTTACGTACTCATAAGAAGGATCATCATTCACGTCGTGGTCTTCTTAAAATGGTAGGTCAGCGTCGTAATTTGTTAACATACCTACGTAATAAGGATGTTACTCGTTACCGTAACCTAGTTGATAAGCTTGGTTTACGCCGATAATCTTGATGAAAGCGGGATATTGTCCCGCTTTTTTCTTGATCAAATAAGATTGGAAATTTCACTAAAAATAACCATTCTTATTATTCTTTTAGTTTTAAAAAAATTTGGCAATAATAAATGAAGCTGGATTAATAAATGGTGTACGAGAGGAGTACGCGTAATGGAACAAACGAAACAAGTTTTTAAAATGGAGTGGGCTGGACGCGAATTGACCGTAGAGACTGGGCAGTTAGCCAAGCAAGCAAATGGTGCAGTTCTTGTTAGATATGGCGACACAGCTGTTTTATCTACAGCTACAGCCTCAAAAGAACCAAAGGATCTAAATTTCTTTCCACTTACGGTTAATTATGAGGAGCGTCTTTATGCCGCTGGAAAAATCCCTGGAGGGTTTATTAAACGGGAAGGACGTCCAAGTGAAAGAGCGATTTTAACTAGTCGATTAATTGACCGTCCGATCAGACCACTTTTCCCAGATGGGTTCCGGAATGAAGTTCAAGTTATTAGTATTGTGATGAGTTCTGATCCGAATGCATCATCAGAAATGGCTGCAATGTTAGGTTCTTCACTTGCGCTCAGTGTATCTGATATTCCATTTGACGGTCCGATTGCCGGAGTGACAGTTGGAAGGTTAGACGGGAAATTTGTCATTAACCCAACAACAGAGCAGCTGGAACAGAGTGACATTGACCTTGTGGTAGCAGGCACAAAAGATGCCATTAACATGGTTGAAGCAGGTGCTTCTGAAGTAACGGAAGAAGTTATGTTAGAAGCGATTATGTTTGGTCATGACGAGATCAAGAAGTTAATTACGTTTCAAGAAGAAATAGCTCAAGCAGTTGGAAAAGAAAAGTCCGAAGTTCAATTGAAACTAGTTGATGTTGATCTTGAGCAAGAAGTACGACAATTAGCTGAAGCAGACTTAAAAGAAGCTGTACAAGTGCAAGAAAAGCATGCTCGTGCTGAAGCAATTGACGCTGTCAAAGATAAGGTAGTTGAATCATTCGAAGAGCGCGAGGACATTGATTTATCAGATGTAAAAGAAGTCTTACATAAGATTGTGAAAGAAGAAGTACGTCGATTAATCACTGTTGATAAAATTCGCCCTGATGGAAGAAAAGTAGATGAGATTCGTTCACTCTCTTCACAAGTAGATCTCCTTCCACGTACACATGGTTCCGGACTTTTTACTCGTGGACAAACACAAGCATTAAGCATTTGTACACTTGGTGCATTAGGCGATGTGCAAATTCTTGATGGTCTTGGAATTGAAGAATCAAAACGATTCATGCATCATTATAATTTCCCTCAATTTAGTGTAGGGGAGACTGGCCCTATCCGTGGACCTGGTCGACGTGAAATTGGACATGGTGCCTTAGGTGAACGTGCACTCGAGCCGGTTATTCCAAATGAGAATGATTTTCCATATACGATTCGACTCGTATCCGAAGTATTAGAATCAAATGGATCTACTTCCCAAGCAAGTATTTGTGCTAGTACACTAGCGATGATGGATGCCGGTGTACCGATTAAGGCACCTGTAGCAGGTATTGCAATGGGGCTTGTTAAACAAGATGAACATGTCTCGGTCCTTACCGATATTCAAGGGATGGAAGATGCTTTAGGAGATATGGACTTTAAAGTAGCAGGTACTCGTGAAGGAATTACAGCGTTACAGATGGATATTAAGATTTCTGGGATTAATCGCGAAATTTTAGAAGAAGCGTTGAATCAAGCTAAAAGAGGCCGTATGGTCATTTTAGATAACATGCTATCTGCAATTGGTGAATACCGTACTGAGCTTTCAACTTACGCTCCTAAAATTATGACTATGAAAATAAACCCAGATAAAATTAGGGACGTAATAGGACCAAGTGGAAAAATGATCAACAAAATTATCGAGGAAACGGGTGTTAAAATTGATATTGAGCAAGATGGAACAGTCTATATTTCATCTGTCGAAATGTCAATGAATGAAAAGGCACGTTCAATTATAGAAGATATTGTTCGTGAAGTAGAAGTTGGACAAACGTATCTCGGTAAAGTGAAACGCATTGAGAAATTTGGAGCTTTTGTTGAACTGTTCAAAGGGAAAGACGGATTGGTTCACATTTCTCAATTAGCTGAAGAACGTATTGAAAAAGTTGAAGATGTCGTTAAGCTTGGTGATGAAATTCTTGTTCGTGTTACAGAGATCGATAATCAAGGTAGAGTTAACCTTTCGAGAAAAGTCATCTTAAAAGAAGAAAAAGAACGAAAGCAGCAAGCACAGAAGTAAAATATGGAGACTGGGGAGAAAGCCTAGTCTCCTTTTGCGTTCTAACCTGTCCTGCTCTAGCATACACTCGGACTAGAGGAGGGTATGGTGATGAAGAAGAAAAAGGTGATTCATATATGTGTATTTTGTTTCATTGTCATCCTATCATTTGGGGCTGTTCAAAATCCTTTTTCATTAAATTATATTTCTGAGTTGAAAAAAGAAAGCCAAACAGTGTTAAAAGAGCAAAACCCTTTATATGAGGAAATTGTCGCGCGAGCCGAATCCTACTCTGAACCTGCTATTGATGCAAGGGTTGATAAAGTATGGAAAGCGATTCCTGGTTATAATGGGATCGAGCTTGATGTTAAAGCTTCCTATGATAAGATGAAAAAGGAAGGTGAGTTTGATGAGAACAGGATTGTTTTTAAACAAACCAGTCCTAATGTACATCTTGATGACTTACCACCGACACCAATTTATAAAGGGAATGAAAATAAACCAGTCGTGACCTTTTTAGTCAATGTTGCTTGGGGAAATGAATACTTACCTGAAATGCTCAAAACATTAAAAAAACATGAACTACATACAACTTTCTTTTTAGATGGTTCATGGGTGAAAAACAATCCTAATCTTGCTATGATGCTCGTAGAAGAAGGACATGAAATTGGAAATCATGCCTATTCACATCCTGATATGAGTAAATTATCGGTTGGACGAATAGACGAAGAACTACAAAAAACAAATTCGGTCATAGAAGCGACGATTGATGTTACACCAGAGTGGTTTGCGCCTCCAAGTGGAAGCTACAATCAAACGGTTGTAGAACAAGCAAGCAAACATGGGATGAAAACGGTTTTATGGTCTGTTGATACAATAGATTGGAGAAAGCCACATCCAAATGAAATGGTTAATCGTGTACTTTCGAAAGTTCATAATGGAGCAATGGTCTTAATGCATCCAACAGAACCGACAGCAGAAGGGTTAGAAGATCTAATTGTTGGTATACAAGAAAAAGGCTACCGAATCGGCACGGTTTCGGATGTTTTATCGGAAGAGCGCGTTACGTTAGGTGTAACCCAATGACCATAAGGAGGATTATTAGTGGTAAAAAGAATAGAGTTAGATAACGGCGTTCGAATTTTAGCTGAAAATATTTCATCAGTACGTTCTGTTTCTATCGGTGTGTGGATTGGAACGGGATCGAGATTCGAAACGAAAGAAGAAAATGGGATTTCTCACTTTTTAGAGCATATGTTCTTTAAGGGTACGAAAACGAGAACAGCTTCTGAAATAGCTGAATCATTTGATCGAATTGGTGGTCAAGTGAATGCATTTACATCAAAGGAATATACTTGTTATTATGCAAAAGTATTAGATGACCATGCACAGTACGCTATTGATGTTTTAGGAGATATGTTTTTTAACTCAGTCTTTGATGAAGAAGAACTAAAAAAGGAAAAGAATGTTGTGTTTGAAGAAATAAAAATGGTAGATGATACTCCTGACGATATTGTCCACGATTTATTAAGTGAGGCAAGTTACGGAAGTCACGCACTAGGATATCCAATTCTCGGTTCCGTAAAAACGCTAGAAACGTTTAATGGAGATTCATTAAGAGAATATATGTCCCGGTTCTATACAGGAGATCATGTTGTTATTTCGATTGCCGGTAATATAACTGACGAGGTGATTGAACAACTAAAGGAAATGTTTTCGAAAGTGAGTCCAACAACATACAAACATAAGAACGAGGGGCCAACGTTTTTATCTAATTCGATCGTTCGTAAAAAGGAAACTGAGCAAGCGCATCTTTGTCTAGGGTTTCCTGGGCTTGCAATAGGAGAAAAAGATGTGTATGCACTTGTCCTACTTAATAATTTATTAGGTGGAAGTATGAGTAGCAGATTATTCCAAGAGATCCGTGAAAAAAGAGGGCTTTGTTATTCAGTCTTTTCGTATCATTCTTCTTATCAAGATAGTGGAATGTTAACGATTTATGCTGCTACAGCACATAATCAACTAGATGATATGTCAAAAGCTCTACAAGAAACAGCTTTCACTCTAGCTGATAAAGGTATGTCAGAAAAAGAGCTTGAAAATGGCAAGGAGCAATTAAAGGGAAGCTTAATGTTAAGCTTAGAAAGTACCAATAGTCGCATGAGTCGTAATGGAAAGAATGAACTGTTGTTAAAGAAGCATCGTACTCTTGATGATATTGTTGATGAAATTGATAATGTATCGATTACGCAGGTGAATCAGTTAGCTGCTTCGATATTAAAAGAAAAACCTTCAATCTCTTTAATTAATACATCTGGCGAACTTCCGGCTTCATTCGTTTAATAGAAGCTATTGATAAAGGTGTAAAGCGACCTTTATTTGCGAAGAAGAGGCAATGGCTCCACACGTTGCGCGCCAACTATGAAAAGCCCACTCATAGTTGGCTTAACACCATGGGCAACGGTTGCGCTCATTGCATAGAAGCTATTGATAAAGGTAAAAAGCGACCTTTATCAATAGCTTCTTTTTTAAACAAGCTGGTCTTTTTTTGTGTGACTCTTCATACGTTACTAATAATGAGAGACGAGGGGGTAATCTGATGAGGCTTAGTGAAATTAACAACAAAGAGATTATCGATTATCAAAAAGGAGAGAGATTAGGAATTTTAGGTCAGACGGATTTATTAATAAATGAGGACACCGGTGAGATTGAAGCTTTTATTATTCCGACAATGAAGTGGTTTGTTTTTGGAAAAAAGGATCGGGAGGTAACTGTTTATTGGGAGCAAGTGAAGAAGATAGGTGAAGATATGATTATTATCAACTTAGGTCAGCATGAGTAAATAGTAAAGAAAGGCTGTTTAGAAGAACTTCTAACAGCCTTTTTTTAGTATCAATATGACCCAATTACTTATTTTTAAAAAGGATACGCTAGAATGGTATTCACCTATTTTCTATAAAGTACATATGCTATGGTGAATCGTTGCTGTTCATCCTTTGCTAGACAGGAAGAGGGATTGTTGGTGTCGCTTGTGCAATAGAGTTTTATTAGATTCGCGTAGTTTTCTCTTTCTAAAGCGACCTGCGATGGTAATTAAGATTCGCATGAATGAAAGGAGAACAAAAGCAGATGTTAACAGACAAACATGTAGTCATTATTGGAGGAGATGCACGCCAGCTTGAAATAATCAAAAAACTATCGACCCTTGATAGTAAAATTTCGTTGGTTGGATTTGATCAGTTAAATGACGGGTTTATCGGCGCATCGAAACATACGTTAAATGAAATTGACTGGTCAACAGTTGATGCAATATTACTCCCGGTTAATGGTATGAGTTCTGACGGGAAAATTGATACTGTTTTTTCCAGCGAGACGTTAGAACTAACGGTAGACCAGTTGAAACAAACACCAGAGCATTGTGTGATTTATTCAGGGATAACTAACGACTATTTAAACAAATGTCTCGAGGAATCCAAGCGTTCATTAGTAAAGTTAATGGATCGTGATGATGTAGCGATCTATAATTCGATTCCTACAGCAGAGGGTACTGTAATGATGGCTATTCAACATACGGACATAACGATTCACCGGGCCAAGGTAGCTATACTTGGGCTAGGAAGAATTGGAATGTCTTTAGCTAGAACATTTAGTGCTCTTGGAGCAGATGTCAAAGTAGGCGCTAATCAGTCGCATCAATTAGCAAGAATTACAGAAATGGGATTAACTCCATTTCATACAGATCATTTGAAGGAAGAATTGAAAAACGTTGATATCTGCATTAACACGATACCAGCTCTAATCATAACAGCAAATGTTTTAGCTGAAATGCCACTGCACACTCTTATTATTGATTTAGCCTCGAAACCTGGTGGGACGGATTTTCGTTACGCTGAAAAACGAGGGATGAAGGCTCTATTAGCTCCAGGCTTACCTGGTATTGTAGCCCCGAAAACAGCTGGTCAAATATTGGCTGACGTCCTTGCCGTGTTGTTACAAGAAGAAGGAAAAAAATAGGAGGGGATATTATGTCACTAAAGGGGAAGCATATAGGTTTTGGTATTTCGGCGTCTCACTGTACGTATGAGGAGGTAATGCCACAAATAGAAAAACTGGTTGAACTTGGCGCAAAAGTAACTCCATTTGTTTCTGGTAACGTGAAATCAACTGATACTAAGTTTGGAACTAGTGCGTATTGGTTAAAAAGAATTGAAGATATCACAAATGAACCAATTGTTGATTCGATTGTTAAAGCAGAACCCTTTGGACCCAAAACACCGTTAGATTGTATGATTATCGCTCCGATAACAGGAAATTCTACTAGTAAATTAGCAAACGCAATGACTGACACACCGGTTCTCATGGGGGCTAAAGCAACTTTGCGTAGTGGAAATCCAGTTGTTCTTGGAATTTCTACTAATGATGCATTAGGGCTTAATGGTGTGAACATAATGAGATTAATGGCTACAAAAAATATTTATTTCATACCTTTTGGTCAAGATGATCCGACCAATAAACCGAACTCGTTAGTAGCTAGAATGGAAGCATTAGTGGATACGGTTGAGTCTGCCATAGCTGGGAAGCAATATCAGCCTGTACTAGTTGAAAAATTCAGAGATTAGACGATACAAGCGGTTGCACAAATGAAATATTTCCCTTACAGTTTAATAGAGAAATGAAACAGATACAAACTAAGCAGGATATGCTATAATCATTCCATCTTAGTGAAACTCTATTAATTTGCAAGTAGATGAGGGGAGAATAACAAATGTCAAATTATCATGTAGCTGTAGTCGGAGCAACAGGAGCAGTTGGTCAACAAATGCTTAAAACACTAGAAGAGAGAGACTTTCCGATTGCCAGTTTGAAACTTTTATCTTCAAAACGTTCTGCAGGTAAAGTCCTAACTTTTAAAGGAAAAGAATATACAGTTGAAGAAGCAACGCCTGATTCATTTGAAGGAGTTCAAATAGCTTTATTTTCAGCTGGTGGATCTGTTTCAAAGGCTTTGGCACCTGAAGCAGTGAAACGTGGAGCAATTGTTGTTGATAATACTAGTGCATATAGAATGGACCCAACTGTACCACTTGTTGTACCGGAAGTAAATGAAGCTGCACTACGAAATCATAACGGGATTATTGCGAACCCGAATTGTTCAACAATTCAAATGGTTGTGGCGCTTGAGCCAGTTCGTGAAAAGTATGGATTGAAAAAAGTTATTGTCTCAACTTATCAGGCCGTTTCAGGAGCAGGACTTGATGCAATTGATGAGATGAAGCAACAAACAAAAGACATTCTTGAAGGAAAAGATTTCACACCTGAAATTTTACCAGTAGGTGGAGACAAAAAGCATTATCAAATCGCATTTAATGCAATTCCTCAAATTGACCTGTTCCAAGAAAATGGATATACGTTTGAGGAAATGAAAATGATTAACGAAACAAAGAAAATTATGGAAATGACAGAGCTTGAGGTAGCGGCTACTTGTGTTCGTCTTCCAATTGAAACAGGTCATTCAGAATCTGTCTACGTTGAAACAGAAAAGAGTGGAGCGACTGTTGCAGAGTTAAAAGATCTATTATCTTCTGCAGCTGGAGTGACATTGCAAGATGACCCAGCTAACCAAATTTATCCACTTGCTTCAGAGTGTGTTGGAAAGAACGATGTTTTTGTCGGACGTATTCGTAAGGATCTTGATCGCGATAATGGTTATCACATGTGGATTGTTTCGGATAACTTACTGAAAGGTGCAGCTTGGAATTCAGTACAAATAGCTGAAAGTTTAGTAAAATTAGACCTTTTATCGTAGTTAAAGTAGGTGTTATATGAAAATCATTGTTCAAAAGTTTGGTGGTACATCAGTACGAGATAATAGAAGCAGAACAATGGCAGCAAACCATGTCAAAAAAGCTGTTTTAGATGGCTATAAAGTTATCGTAGTTGTATCAGCGATGGGGCGTGAGGGAGAACCTTACGCTACTGATACATTACTCGGTTTGGTTAATCAAAATGATTTACCAAAACGAGAACAAGATCTACTTGTTTCTTGTGGAGAAGTTATTTCGTCTGTTGTTTTTTCAGATCTATTGCAGAAAATGGGTCTCACTACGAGTGCGATGACGGGTGCGCAAGCGGGCTTTAGAACGAATGACGACTTTGCAAATGCTAAAATCATTGATATGCAATGTGATCATTTAAAACAGCAATTGAATAACTTTGACGTTATTGTAGTTGCCGGGTTCCAAGGCCAAACTTTTACAGGGGAGACGACCACGCTTGGAAGAGGTGGTAGTGACACTTCTGCAACGGCTTTAGGTGCAGCTCTTCAAGCTGAATGGGTTGATATTTTTACAGATGTAGAAGGTGTTATGACAGCTGATCCACGTATTGTTAAAGATGCTCGTGCCCTTGATGCTATGTCGTATGAAGAGATTTGCAATATGGCTTATCAAGGTGCGAAAGTGATTCATCCAAGAGCTGTTGAAGTTGCGATGCAAGCCAACATCCCAATTCGAGTACGATCAACGTATTCCAATGGAGAAGGAACTCTTGTGACTGCAAGGGTTGTTAAACCAACAACAGAGGTGAAAGATAGGCTAATTACGGGAATTGCTAATTTAGCGAATGTTGCACAAATTAAAGTCTTCGCAAAAGAAGAAGAATATGATCTGCAAGAGAAAGTGTTTAAAGCGATGGCTCAAGCAGACATCAGTGTTGACTTTATTAATATTAATTTAAGTGGTGTTTGTTACACAGTAATGGAGGATGTCGCTGACAAAGCAATTGACGTTTTACAACAACTAGGTTATGAACCAGAAGTGATGCGAAATTGCGCAAAAGTGTCAGCGGTAGGGGCAGGAATGAGTGGTGTTCCTGGAGTTACTGCAAAGATCGTTAGCGCATTGTCACAGCAAAATATTAAAATACTTCAATCTGCAGACTCTCATACAACGATTTGGGTATTAGTCCGAGAAAAAGATATGGTAAAAGCAGTAAACGCACTCCATCAGATGTTTCAACTTAAAACGGTAGGAAATCAGCAAGAAGAAACTTCTTAGAAATATCTTACAAGGAGCTGAAGGTTATGTTCTTTGGCCATATCGTCACGGCGATGGTGACACCTTTTACTCAAGAAGGTTTAATTGACTTTGATAAAACAAAGGAATTAATTGATTACCTTATCGCCCATGGTACGGACGCTATTGTTGTAGCAGGGACAACAGGAGAGTCGCCAACGCTAACTACAAATGAAAAAATCGAACTTTTTGAAGTTTGTGTCGACTATGTTGATAAAAGGATTCCTGTTATAGCAGGAACAGGAAGCAACAATACGCAAGCATCAATTGAGTTAACAAAAAAGGCGACTAATATTGGTGTTGATGCGATTATGCTAGTTTCACCGTATTATAATAAGCCTTCACAAGAAGGAATGTATGAGCATTTCAAAAAAATTGCGGAGTCAACTAAACTTCCTATTATGCTCTATAATGTTCCTGGAAGAACCGGAGTGACCATTGAGGCTGAAACAACTATCGCCCTATCAAAAATTTCTAACATTGTTTCCATTAAAGAGGCTAGTGGAGATTTAGAACAAATGGCTTCGATCATTTCGAATACTGATGAAAACTTCTCGCTCTATACTGGAGATGATGCAAACACATTACCAGCATTTTCGATAGGTGCAAATGGAGTTGTTTCAGTAGCAGCACATGTGATCGGGGATGAAATGAAAAAGATGATAGATTGTTATCAAAAGGGGAACGTGGTGGAGTCAGCTGAAATTCACCGTTCGTTGTTACCAATTATGAAATCTATGTTTTTAGCCCCTAATCCTACTTGTGTGAAATATGCACTCTCGCAAAAAGGTCTGAATGTGGGTGATGTCAGACTGCCTCTTATTCCTTTAAATAATCATCAACAATCAGCAGTAAAAAAAGCATTAGAGAAAGGCTAATCCATTATTAGGGGTTAGCCTTTTTACTTGTCTTTTTGTATTTCCACTTTCTTTATCAAATGTGTACTCTTTCCATCTGAGGAAGTTCAGTCTTGTTTTTCATTTCCTGAATAAGGTATACTATAAATAATTGATTTGTTCGGGTTGGATTAGATCGTAAGTGACGATCATCTGTTTATTTTTTTAGCGTAATTATCATCTAAGCCAAGGATGAGTGAGCGGTAATACAATAATGTAAACAAAGTCGATTGGAGAGTTTAAATAGTAGGAGGAACGTCCATTGTCAAAAGAAAATAATGAAAAAGTACGTGTATTTGCCTTAGGTGGAGTCGGTGAAGTCGGTAAAAACATGTATGTAGTTGAAGTTGGAGAAGACATCCTAGTTGTTGATGCTGGTTTAATGTTTCCAGATGATGATATGTTAGGAGTCGATATTGTTATACCAGATGTATCTTACCTTGTTGAAAACGCTGAGCGTGTACAAGGAATTTTGTTAACCCATGGTCATGAAGATCATATTGGGGGATTATCTTACGTCTTAAAGAAAATTAATGTTCCTGTTTATGGAACAAAGCTAACCCTTGGCCTAGTTGAAGAAAAGTTGAAAGAAGCAGGAATCTACCGTCATACTACATTGAAATTAATTGATGCCAATTCTCGTCTAACCATTGGATCTACACCAGTGTCGTTTTTCCGTACAAATCATAGTATCCCAGATTCAGTTGGAATTTGTTTTGAAACTCCTCAAGGAGGCGTTGTTCATACGGGAGATTTTAAATTTGATCAAACACCTGTAGATGGTAAGCAAGCTGATTATGGCAAAATGGCGGCAATTGGGGAGCGGGGAGTTCTTTGTCTACTTTCTGATAGTACGAATGCTGAAAGACCTGGTACAACAAAGTCTGAAACGGAAGTTGGTCTAGGGATAGCAGAAGTATTTGAAAAGACAGAAGGACGTATAATTGTTACTACATTTGCTTCTAATGTTCACCGTATCCAACAAGTCATTCAAGCGTCAATAAGAGCTAATAGAAAACTTGCTGTTGTTGGAAAAAGTATGATACGAGTGATTACGATTGCAAAAAAGTTAGGTTATATTGAGGCACCGAAGGACCTGTTTATTGAAATGGATGAGATAGGAAAGTATCGCACTGAGCAACTTGCAATTCTTACAACAGGTAGTCAAGGAGAACCGATGTCGGCTCTTACACGAATGGCAAAAGGTGCACATCGTCAAATAACAATTACAGCTGAGGACACTGTTATTATCGCAGCGTCAGCTATACCAGGAAATGAAAAATCAGTTTCGGCTATTATCGATAAATTACATCGCATTGGTGCTGATGTGGAATATGGCCAACAAAAGGTTCACGCTTCAGGCCATGGAAGCCAAGAAGAATTAAAGCTTATGTTAAACATTATGAAGCCTAAGTATTTTGTACCAATACATGGTGAATTTCGAATGCAGCATGCCCATCGAGAGTTAGCTTTGAGAACAGGAATAAACGCTGAAAATATCTTCCTTGTAGACAGAGGAGATGTAGTTGAGTTTTCTAATGGACAAGCAAGAAAAACAGGTAAAGTGCCGTCTGGAAATGTATTAATTGATGGTCTTGGAGTTGGAGATGTTGGAAACATTGTCTTAAGAGATCGTCGTCTTCTTTCTAAGGATGGGATTCTTGTCGTGGTTGTCACACTTAACAAAAAAACGGGTGAATTCGTTTCTGGACCTAATATTATCTCTCGTGGGTTCGTCTATGTACGTGAATCCGAAAAATTACTTGATGATGCGAATGAATTAGTTGCGTCTATCCTGAAAAAATGTGTTAGCGAAAATGTTAATGAATGGTCTTCTCTTAAGAGCAATGTTAGGGAAGGACTAAGCCGTTTCCTGTTTGAAAAAACAAAAAGACGACCAATGATCTTGCCGATTATCATGGAAGTATAATCTATAGAGGACTAAGCCATATGGTTTAGTCCTTTTTAATTTAGTAAAAAAAAAGTGTTTCTTGGATGATAATCATCTAACGGGTTCATACTATTCCTAGTAATAAAAAAGGAGGACGTTGTTAATGACGATGGAAAACCCAAACCTTGAGCAACAACCACAAGCTCCTGCACAACCTAAAGATCAAAAAGGTTCAGGTATTATTGATAAAATTCAAGAACTTGGACAAACGAACGTACCCGATATGGGGCAATCAAATATTCATTGTATGACAATTGTTGGTCAAATTGAAGGACATATGCAGCTTCCCCCACAAAATAAAACGACTAAATATGAACATATTATTCCACAATTAGTAGCCATTGAACAAAACCCGAAAATTGAAGGGTTATTATTAATTTTAAATACAGTTGGTGGCGACGTTGAAGCTGGTCTTGCGATCTCAGAGATGATTGCCTCGATGTCTAAACCATCTGTTACGCTTGTTTTAGGGGGGGGGCATTCTATTGGGGTCCCGATTGCCGTAGCGGCAAACCATTCATTTATTGCAGAAACTGCAACGATGACGATACATCCAGTACGTTTAACTGGCTTAGTCATTGGAGTACCTCAAACGTTTGAGTATCTTGATAAAATGCAAGAGCGAGTTATTAGTTTTGTTACAAAAAATTCATCAGTCCCTGAAGAGAAATTTAAAGAGTTAATGTTTTCAAAAGGTAATTTAACAAGGGATATTGGTACGAATGTAGTCGGAACAGATGCTGTTGAATATGGGCTGATTAATGAAGTAGGTGGAGTTGGACCAGCTCTAAAAAAACTAAATGAGTTAATTGATCAAAACAAACCTACGCCACAAGGAGACGTTGTTCAATGATCCTTTATACGATGATGCCACATGAATATATCTTTCCAGAGGATGATCAAAACTACACGCAACAGCAAGTGATTTCATGTGAAGCAGGTCATTTAGTTGTCGAACAAATTAACCATAGTCAGTATCGGGTTGTTCGCTTAATCAGTGGAAATGTGATGAATTATCTCGATGATAAATATGCACCGGGAGCTATTATTCAAGCAAAACCTCAACTTTAGTTATGTAGAGAGCCATTGTAGTATGCTATAATTAATTTCATCCAAGCATGGTCGAAGCAGCCAATTTTGGCTGCTTCTTGTATATGTTGAGTATTTATAGTAGTAAAGGGTGAAAATGTATGGCAAGGCGTAAGAAAAAAAGAAAAACCGAGTGGAAATCGCAGCTAACGTATGAATTGATCGGTCTCGGCTTATTAGTCATTGCCGTCGTTACATTTGCAAGGTTAGGGACAGTCGGGGAAACATTTGTACGACTCTTCCGTTTTTTTCTTGGTGAATGGTTTGTTGTTTTGGCAATAGGACTTTTAGTCGTTGCGCTCTATATAATGATTAAAAGGCAAAATCCTAAGTTTTGGAGCCGAAGATTGTCTGGGGTTTATGTTACTATCCTTTCTTTTGTTTTATTTAGTCATGTTGGATTGTTTCATCAGTTAAGTGGGAGGGAAGGATTTCAGGATCAGTCGGTTATTCGTAATACGTGGAATTTATTTTGGATGGAAATGAGAGGTGAAACTGCGCTTTCTGATCTTGGTGGTGGTATGGTTGGTTCGATTGCTTTTGCAGTAAGCCATTTTTTATTCGCTGAAATGGGAACGTACTTCTTATGTTTTATTTTGTTTATAATTGGTTTCATTTTAATGACCGGAAAGTCTATTTCCGAAATAGTAGGAAAAGGACTAAGAAAATGCTATTTATTTGTTATTGATACATTTAGTAGTCTGATAAATGAACTAAAACAATTACGTGAGAAAGCGAATGAACGGTTGCAAGAAGAGCGAAAAACATTACGTGATAAAAAAGAGGCGCGTGATAAGAGTAAAAGTACCGATCTGGATCTTCCTACAGCCACAGAAGATTTACAGGAAGAAGTAGAGCCGGAAATTGTCGACTTTACCCAAAAAGCATACAGACAAGAAGAAAATAAACAAACAAAAACTGACAGGACACATGGGGAAAGTGCACAGCAGGCTAAAAAATCAGCTGAGAATTCTACAGAAGAAGAAGTGCATGTTCCGCTTGTCACTGCACAAGAAACAAATGAATCATATATTCTTCCAAATGTGGACATATTGAAACTACCAAATAACCCTAGTCAAGCAAACGAAAAGAAACATTTAACTGCAAATGCAAGGAAGCTCGAACAAACGTTAGAAAGCTTTGGTGTTAAGGCACGTGTATCAAAAGTTCATTTGGGTCCAGCTGTCACAAAGTATGAGGTAAACCCAAGTGTTGGCGTGAAAGTGAGTAAGATTGTAAATCTAGCAGATGATTTAGCTTTAGCCCTAGCAGCAAAAGATATACGGATTGAGGCACCAATCCCCGGTAAATCTGCAATAGGGATAGAGGTTCCAAACCAAGAGGTTGCGATTGTCACGCTTAGAGAGGTACTTGATACACCAGAGTCAGACGCCGATAAACATGTTCTTGCAGTAGGGCTTGGAAGAGATATATCTGGAGAGCCGGTATTAGCACACTTAAACAAAATGCCTCACCTTCTTGTAGCTGGGGCTACAGGAAGTGGGAAAAGTGTATGTATTAATGGAATAATTACCAGTATATTGCTTAAAGCAAAGCCACATGAAGTCAAACTAATGATGATAGACCCGAAAATGGTTGAGTTAACCGTATACAATGGAGTTCCACATTTATTAACACCAGTTGTAACAGAACCAAAGAAAGCTTCACAAGCCTTAAAAAAGGTTGTTGCAGAAATGGAGAGAAGGTATGATTTATTTTCACATACCGGAACAAGAAATATTGAAGGGTACAATGAATTGATTACTCGTCAAAATGAAACTGATGAAGCAAAACAACCAACACTGCCATTTATTGTTGTAATTGTGGACGAACTAGCTGATTTAATGATGGTGGCTTCTGGTGATGTTGAAGACTCGATTGCAAGGTTAGCGCAGATGGCTCGTGCAGCAGGTATTCATATGATCATCGCAACCCAGCGACCATCTGTTGATGTAATTACGGGTGTAATTAAAGCTAATATCCCGTCAAGAATTGCATTTGGTGTTTCTTCTCAAACGGATTCACGAACCATTTTAGATTCAGGAGGAGCAGAAAAACTTCTCGGGCGTGGCGATATGCTTTACTTGCCTATGGGGGCAACGAAACCAAAGAGGATTCAAGGTGCGTTCCTTTCTGATGCTGAAGTAGAAGAAGTAGTTGAATTTGTCATTTCTCAACAGAAGGCGCAATATCAAGAAGAGATGGAGCCTTCAGAAGAACAAGTTGTAACTGAAAAAGTAAATGATGATTTATATGATGCTGCTGTTGAGTTAGTTACAGATATGAACACAGCTTCCGTTTCGATGTTACAGCGACGATTTAGAATCGGTTATACAAGAGCTGCAAGATTGATTGATGAGATGGAGGTTAGAGGCATTGTAGGGCCATATGAAGGCAGTAAACCGAGGGAAGTACTTATTGAGAAACCTAGAGAAGATGAGGCAACCTCGTAATGAAAGAAGGGGTGGAGATTATGATTAGAGCAGACCATAGGCCATTATATTTACAAGTGATTGATCGACTAAAAGAAGATATAGATAACCAAGTTTATAATGAAGGAGAAAAGTTACCTTCCGAGTTTGAACTTTCTAAAATACTTGGTGTTAGCCGCGCTACGTTACGTGAAGCCTTACGCTTACTTGAAGAAGATGGAGTTGTCGTTCGGAGGCATGGAGTAGGTACGTTCGTTCATTCAAAACCTCTTTTCTCTTCAGGTCTAGAAGAATTAGATAGTGTTACAGATATGATTATTAAAGCAAAGATGAAGCCGGGAACGATCTTTTTATCTTCTTCTGTAAAGGAAGCAAGTGAGGAAGAGCAAGACAAGTTCATGAAAGAGGATTTACTGGAAGTCATGGAGATTGAAAGGGTACGTACAGCTGATGATTCACCGGTTGTGTATTGTTTGGATCGGATTCCAAACGAATTGGTTAAAAATCATTCTATTCATGAAACGAAATCGATTTTTCGCTTTTTAGAGGAATTGGGTAGGACCATTTCTTACGCTGTTACGTATGTTGAGCCAATTGGCTATCATGAACGTATTTCTGATATTTTAGAATGTGAACCGGGGGCATCAATGCTTTTGTTAAAACAAATGCATTACGATCAGTCAGAACAGCCGATTCTTTATTCATTAAATTACTTTCGTGCAGATAAATTTAAGTTTCACGTAGTAAGAAAAAGAGTGTAAGCATAACCTAATCTTGATTGGAGCTGTTTATACCACTAAAGGCTTAAAATGAATCACAAAAATAAGGTGGCGTTTCAAAAGAATAACTATTACGTTAGTCTATAGTTCCGTCCCGGTTTCTACAGAGAAGGAGATGATTGACTTGATACAATTAGAAGAACATATACATGAAATAAAAGGTTTAACCGTGCATTCAATCAAGACAAATAAATACAAGACAAATTCTCTGATATTGATGGCAAGGGCCCCATTAACAGAGGCTAATGTATCTATGCGAGCGTTACTTCCACATATCTTACAAAATGGAACAGCTAAAAGTCCTTCTCGGAAACAATTACGTGAGAGACTAGATGATATGTATGGAGCAATGCTTTCAACTGATGTACAAAAAAAGGGCGAAGAGCATGTTATTTCGATTCGACTTGATGTTGCAAATGAGCGATTTTTATCAGATTCAACCCCGTTGTTTGATAAGGCGATCTCATTGCTTGCAGAGGTGGTCTTTCAACCACAGTTAGAAAATGGTACCTTTGTTCAATCTGTCGTGGAAAATGAAAAGCGTTCGCTTAAACAACGAATTAAATCTGTCTATGATGATAAAATGCGTTATGCCAATGTACGTGTTACAGAAGAAATGTGTAAAGGAGAGCCGTTTGCTTTAACCGCATTTGGTACAGAGGAAGAAGTGGATTCAATTAGCGCTGAATCTCTTTTTAATTACTATAAAGAAATTTTAAAAACAAATCATTTTGACCTTTATATAGTTGGCGATATAAATGAGGAAGAAGCTACTAAAAGTGTAGAAAAGCAATTTAACGGTTTATCAGAAAACGATGTGGTGCATACATTTAAAACATCACCTAGCCCAGAAGTGCAACAAGTCAACGTTGTCAATGAGGAACAAGATGTAAAACAAGGGAAGCTACATATGGGCTTTCGTACGTATACAACATATGCTGATGATGATTATGTAGCTATGCAGGTATGTAATGGCCTTTACGGAGCATTTTCGCATTCAAAGCTTTTTATTAATGTACGCGAAAAAGAAAGTTTAGCTTATTATGCAGCTTCAAGGTTTGAAAGTCATAAAGGTATTATGATGGTTATGTCAGGAATTGAATTTGAAAAATATGACCGTGCAGTTGAAATTATTAAAGAGCAGTTTAATGCAATGCAACAAGGTGACTTTACTGATGCTGAAGTTGAACAAACAAAGGCGATGTTAAAAAACCAAATTCTTGAAACTGCCGATGTTGCAAGGGGTTTTGTCGAGCTGTCTTACCATCAAGTAGTAAGTGGGACTTCACGTTCGATTGATGAATGGATGCAGCAAATTGACAGAGTTAAAAAAGAGGATATTATTCGAGTTGCAAAAAAAGTTAAATTAGATACAATCTATTTCCTAAAAGGCAAGGAGGAGAAGTAATGAAACCAGTTCAATTCTCACAATTAGACGAGACTCTTTATCATGAAAAACTAGATAATGGATTAGATGTCTATATCTTGCCAAAAGAAGGGTTTAATAAAACATTTGCCACATTTACTACCAAATATGGTTCAATTGACCAACAATTTACACCAATTGGAAAAGAAGAATCAATAAAAGTCCCAGATGGGATCGCTCATTTTCTTGAACATAAAATGTTTGAGGATGAACAAGGAGATGTATTCCAAGATTTTAGTAAACAAGGTGCTTCTGCAAACGCATTTACAAGCTTCACTCGTACTGCTTATTTATTTTCTAGTACTACGAATGTAGAGAAGAATTTGGATACTCTATTAAATTTTGTTCAGCACCCGTATTTTACGGAAGAGAGCGTTGAAAAGGAAAAAGGGATTATTAATCAGGAAATCACGATGTATGATGATAACCCAGATTGGCGTGCATACTTCGGTGTCATTGAAAATATGTTCCACCATCATCCTGTTAAGATTGATATTGCAGGTACTATTAAGTCGATTTCTAATATTACCAAGGATTTGTTATACACGTGTTATGAGACGTTTTATCATCCATCTAATATGGTTTTATTCGTGATAGGCCCAGTTGAACCTGATAAAGTTATGCAACAAGTAAAAGACAATCAGTCGAATAAGGAATTTTCAGAGGCGCAAGAAATTAAACGATTTTTTGAGGAAGAACCAGATTCAGTAGCGAAAGAAATGAATGTTATCACAATGCCTGTTCAAACGCCAAAATGCTTAGTAGGGTTTAAGGAAACGGGAGCTACACGACAAGGAGAGGACTTGTTAAAACGAGAATTATCATTGAATGTTATTCTTGATATGATGTTTGGACAAAGCTCTGATAATTATCAAACTTTATTTGAAGAAGGTTTGATTGACGATTCATTTTCATTTGACCACTCTGCAGAAGAAGGCTTCGGTTTCACGATTATTGGAGGGGATACAAGATATCCAGATAAGCTTGCAGCAAGAATCAAGGAAATGGTTGAATCGTTTAAACAAGCAAAATTATCAGATGAACAAGTAAATCGAGTTGTGAAGAAAAAAATCGGTTCATTCTTACGTTCATTAAATTCTCCAGAGTATATTGCCAATCAGTTTACTCGTTATCAATTTAATGATATGAATTTATTTGATGTCGTTCCTACACTCGAGAGCTTAACGATAAATGAACTTCAAGGTGTGCTAGAAGATCATTTTCAATTTGACAGATTTACCATTTGTCAAGTGAAGCCAGAAGGGTATGCAGAGTAAATGAAGGCTATTTTAATTACCGGAGCATCTGGAGGGATTGGCGCTCAAATAGCAAGAGAGCTGGCATCTCCGGGCTCCGCTCTTTTTTTGCATTATTTTCAAAATGAACAAGCAGTAAAAAACGTTGCATTGGAATGTGAAAAAAAGGGGGCAATTGTTCAGCTTGTTAGTGCGGACTTGACAAGTGATGATGGAGCTGAACAATTAGTAGCAAGCCTTCCAAAAGAACGTACTTTTCATACGATTGTACATAATGCAGGTTTAAGCCCTTTTGGATTATTTACAGAAGTAGACAATCATGAACTTAAGAGAGTTATGAATATTCATCTCCTTAATCCAATGAAAATCACCAGAAGTTTACTTCCTTCTATGATTCAAGAAAGACAGGGGAAGATCATTTTCATATCATCTATTTGGGGAGTAACAGGTGCTTCGTGCGAAGTGGTCTATTCGGCTGCAAAAGGAGGAGCCAATAGCTTTGTTAAAGGGTTAGCTAAAGAGGTCGCGCCTAGTCAAATCCAAGTAAACGCCGTAGCACCTGGAGCGATTGAAACGGAAATGTTAAAAAATCATGGGCTTGAAAATGTAGAAAATTTAAAAGAAGAAATCCCTGCAAATGTTATAGGTAAGCCTGCTGATGTTGCGCATTTAGTTGCTTTTTTGAGCTCGGATAAAGCTGATTATATTAATGGTCAAGTTTTATCGGTGAATGGAGCTTGGTACTGTTAAAAAAGTTGTTAAAAGTGAAAAGCAATGAATATTCCACTCTTCCTTGAGAAAAAATAATAAAGAATTACATTATCAAGGAGGGGTCTTACTATGTCTGTACTTGACAATTGGGAACAATGGAAAGATTTTTTAGGTAATCGTCTAAATCAAGCTCAGTCTGAGGGAATGAGTCAAAACGTTGTGTCTGATGTTGCTTATCAAGTTGGTGAGTATTTGGCACAACAAGTTGAACCAAAAAATGAACAAGAACGTGTGTTAGCTGAGCTATGGAAAGTAGCTGATGAACAGGAGCAACACGCAATTGCAAACATGATGGTAAAACTTGTTCAAAATGAAGGTTAATTTAGCATAGAAAAAATTTCAAAGAGGTTGTCTCATGAGGTGCTGATAAAACTATGAGCCACAGCTATTGTATGTTTACATTTTGTGCGTATAATACACTGGTCTTAGGTTAGAGCCTAATTGAGACAACCCTTTTTTTATTCTGTAATGTATAAATCTTGATCCTTTACATAATGCAAACGTTAATGAGCAAACTATGATTAGCAAGATTACCCAAAGTGACGATGTCAACAGACAATTTTTTCCGACAAAGTTCTTTCATTTATTAGCAAAATCAATTATTATGATAAATGAGATCTCATATAGCCTCACATATGACTCAATTAGTGTAAAGGGTGAAGCAAATGGGTTTAAAAGAATGGTACTTAGAATATCAAATACATAAAAATAGACCGGGACTTCTCGGTGATATCTCTTCTTTACTTGGGATGTTAGCAATAAATATCGTCACGATTAATGGAGTTGATAACATGAGGCGAGGCATGTTAATTCGCAGTTCATCGGATGACCAAGTTGCGAGGTTCAAGGCAATTTTAGAAACGATAGAGGATATTACAGTGATTAAGGTTAGAGAACCAAGACTACGCGACCGTTTAGCTATTCGTCATGGGCGTTATATTGAGCGCGATGCTGATGATAAGAAAACATTTCGTTTTATCCGTACTGAATTAGGTCTGCTTGTTGATTTTATGGCGGAGCAATTTAAGCGTGAAGGTCACTTTTTAGTCGGAATTCGAGGGATGCCAAGGGTTGGGAAAACGGAATCGATTGTTGCTGCAAGTGTATGTGCAAATAAAAGATGGTCCTTTATTTCTTCTACCCTCTTAAGGCAAACGGTACGCAGCCAACTGGCAGAGGATGAGATGAGCGAAGATCATATCTTTATCATTGATGGAATTGTAACAACGATGCGGTCGACAGAAAAACATCGAACATTAGTAAGTGATATTATGCGTTTGCCTGCTATCAAAGTGGTTGAACATCCAGACATTTTCGTTCGCGAAACGGAGTATGAATTAGACGATTTTGATTGCATCATTGAACTAAGAAACGATGAGGGAGAAGAGATTACATACGAAGTTGTAGAATCGGGTTTTTCCTCTTTTGATATAAGTTAGAGGTAGGTAGGTGTTATGAGTGTCAGAATTAGGTCAGCATTTAAAGGAAGTACGTGAACAGAAACAAATGTCATTAGATGACCTTCAACGTACGACGAAGATTCAAAAGCGATATCTAATTGCAATTGAAGAAGGGCGTTTTGATACATTACCGGGGATTTTTTATGCAAGAGCATTTGTCAAAACATATGCTGAAGCAATTGGAATTGATCCCGAGCCACTGTTTGACCAATATAAGAATGAGCTTCCCAATCCTCAACGAGAGGCTGTGACGCTCCCGTCACGAGTAGAACGGAGTAAGCCTGCACAAGCTTCGAAAAAACGAGCCAAGAAAGGTTCGTTTTTTCCAGCAATAGTAGCAATTGCATTTGTTGGAATTATCGTAGTTGGAATTTGGTTAATGGCACAGGGAGGTACTGGAGACGGTGGTGCAATTGCTCCGGATGAAAGTGAAAATCTTGAGGCTGATTTTTCTGAGGATGTAGGAATGCCTCCTGAAGAAGAGCCTGAAGAAGAGATCGAAGAAGTACAAGAGGAAGCGATAGTTGAAGAAGAAGAGGAAGAAGAAGTAGAGCCTGAGCCAGAATTCGAGCTGAATTTTATAGAAAGTTCAGGTAATACATCTTATTTTGAGTTAGAGAATGGACACTTGGAAGATATTCGTATTGAGATTAAAGAAGATCGTTCCTACATTGATGTAAAAAATGCGTTGGGCAAAACGTTTTATAGTGGCACCCCTTCTGCTGGGGATGATGATATAACACTAGATCTAGAGGGAGAAGAACAAGTTATTTTTAACTTTGGCGCTTCTCAAAACGTTAGATTTTTTATCAACGACCAACGGGTTGAGTTTCCTTTAGACATAACTCATCAGAAAGTTGATATTACAATTATAGACTAATGAAAAAGAGGTCTTCACCATACTACTTACTTGGTTGCAAAGGTAAGGATGGGTGACCTCTTTTTTTTATTTAGGAATATGTTGGTTGAATTTATAAATTTATAGTAATTATGGTACAATGAATGTTGCGGGCATGTGACTAGCTATCATTGTTATTTGAAAGAAGGGAATCTTGTTGAATTTACCAAATAAAATTACCATCTCACGAATTTTTCTCATACCATTATTTATGATATTCTTTTTAGTCCCTTTTTCATTTGGTGACGTGAATTTTCTAGGAACCATGATTCCACTTGCTCATCTAATCGGTGCAATAATTTTCATTATTGCTGCAGCAACAGATTGGCTCGATGGATATTATGCTAGAAAGCACCAACTTGTAACAAATTTAGGGAAGTTTCTCGATCCACTTGCTGATAAATTATTGATAACAGCAGCTTTAATTGTACTTGTGGAATTACAAATGTTGCCTGCTTGGATTGCGATTGTGATCATAAGCCGTGAATTTGCCGTAACTGGAATTCGGTTAGTTGCTGCAGCAGATGGAGATGTGATCGCTGCAAGTCAATTAGGAAAGTTAAAAACAGTTACTCAAATCGTTGCAATCGCTGCTCTCATGCTTCACAATTGGCCTTTTCAAGCATTGTCATTACCTTTTGACATGATTGCAATTTATGTAGCAACCTTTTTGACGATTGTTTCTGGAATTGACTATTTCCAAAAAAATCAACATATACTTCTTAAATCAAAATAGTAGGCGGTAGATGCCATGAATGCTGAACTTATTTCTGTAGGGTCTGAATTGCTACTAGGACAAATTGTTAATACAAATGCTGCGTTTCTGTCTCAGGAGCTTGCGATACTCGGCATAAATGTTTATTATCAGACAACGGTTGGAGACAATGATAAAAGACTTGCTGTTGCTCTAAAGCAGGCTAAATCACGTTCAGACTTAATTATTCTTACCGGTGGGTTAGGTCCAACGAAAGATGACCTCACAAAGGAAACGATTGCTTCAGTAGTTGGAAAATCACTAGTGCATCATGAAGAATCCTTACATAATATCGAAGATTTTTTCAGGAAAAGAAATCTCCCAATGTCTAAGAATAATCGTAAACAAGCTCTTGTCATTGAAGGAAGCCATGTATTAAATAATTTTCATGGTATGGCTCCAGGAATGATTGTTTCAGATGACGAAACAAAGTTTGTCCTTTTGCCAGGCCCCCCACAAGAAATGAAGCCAATGTTTACAAATGAGTTACTACCAGAGCTGATCAAGATGATGGGAGAACAAGAGTCAATTACGTCTCGAGTCCTTCGTTTCTTTGGTATTGGTGAGTCGCAACTTGAAACGGACTTATTAGATTTAATTGAGAAACAGACGAATCCAACGATTGCTCCTTTAGCAAGTGAAGGAGAAGTAACATTACGGCTTACGGTGAAACATGCAGATAAAGCTGAGCAGCAACGGCTGTTAGATGTGACAGAAGAGCGAATATTAAAACGTGTCGGCCAATACTTTTATGGGTATGATGATACGTCACTGATGGAACAACTTTTTTTGCAATTAAAAGAAAAAAACTGTACGATAGCTACAGCAGAAAGCTTTACTGGAGGTAAGTTTTCAGGTTTGTTGACTTCTATTCCTGGTTCTTCTTCTATTTTCAGAGGTGGAATTGTTTCGTACGCAACTGATGTGAAGGAAAATGTTTTGGGAGTGTCGAATGAAGTCATTACTAATCATGGTGTTATCAGTCATCAATGTGCGACTGAAATGGCTCGCTGTGCAAAGGAACAATATGAGTCTGATGTTGCGATAAGCTTTACAGGTGTAGCTGGTCCCGGTAAGCAAGAAGGAAAGGAACCTGGTACGATTTATATAGGAATTTCAGGACTTTCTCCCGACCCTTTGTATTTTGAATTAGTACTGCCCGGTGGGCGCAATGCTGTTAGAGATCGTGCGATAAAATATGGTTGTTTTTATTTATTGAACGAAATGAAAAGGTGGAATAAGAAAGAATGACAACATACTTTAATGATTTTCAAATTTCAGACCAAATAAAACGCGCAATTAAGGATATGGGCTTTGAAGAGCCTTCTCCTATTCAGGAAAAAGCAATCCCTGTTATTTTAGAAGGTGGAGATGTAATTGGCCAGGCTCAAACAGGGACGGGTAAAACGGCTGCTTTTGGAATACCGGTAGTTGATAAGGTGACATCAGATCGTTATGTTCAAGCATTGATCCTAACTCCGACAAGGGAATTAGCGATTCAAGTGTCTGGTGAATTACAGAAGTTATCTGTACACAAACCAATTAGAACACTGCCAATTTATGGTGGCCAATCGATAGGACATCAAATTCGAGCGCTAAAACAAGGCGTTCAAGTTGTTATCGGAACACCAGGAAGAATACTAGATCATTTACGCAGACAAACGTTAAAGCTTGATCAAGTACATACTGTTGTTCTTGATGAGGCAGATGAAATGCTTGATATGGGTTTCGTTGACGATATCGAATCAATTCTTCGTCAAGTTAATACAGAGCGCCAAACCCTTCTTTTTTCAGCAACAATGCCTCCTGCAATTAAGAAGTTGTCTCGGAAATATATGACAGCACCGAAAACTGTTACGATTAACAAAGGAGAAGTAACAGCACCGTTAATTGATCAGATGTATTATAAAGTGTTAGAACGAAATAAAATTGAATCTTTATGTCGTATTATTGATAGTGAAGAGATTGAATTAGGGATTTTGTTCTGTCGTACGAAAAAGGGAGTTGCTGAACTCGCTGAAGCCCTGCAAGCCCGTGGTTACTTAGCTGATGGGTTGCATGGTGATTTAACACAGTCACAACGTGATGCCGTTATGAAGAAATTCCGTGATTCTTCCATTGAGTTTTTAATTGCAACGGATGTGGCTGCACGGGGTATTGATGTAGATAATGTTACTCATGTTATTAATTACGATATTCCACAAGACCCAGAAAGCTATGTGCACCGTATCGGCCGTACAGGGCGTGCCGGAAGAAAAGGACTAGCTCTTACTCTTGTCACTCCTCGTGAAATGAAACATTTGAGGTCAATTGAACAAGAAATCAAGATGAGCATTCCTTCTCAAGATGTTCCGACGATTGAGGAAGTTGTTGTTAAGCAGCAAGGTTCTTGGAAGAAGTTAATTGCTGATACGATCACAACGGGTGGAAAAGAAAAGGAATTGTTTGATCCACTTGTAGAGGAAGTTCTTACTGAGTTTTCAGCAAGAGATGTTGTATCCGCTTTGTTGAAAATGAACTTTTCACCTACTACAGCTTCTGATGAGTCAAGCTACAGTTTCGGAGACACAGGAGCAGCAAAAGGGATGGTACGTTTCTTTATTAATGTAGGTAGAAATGTGAATATGACACCTAAAGTATTGATTGAAGCCATTTCAGAACTCGTTGGTATTCCTGGGAAGTCTGTTGGGAAAATCGATATTTTTGAGAACTTTACATTTGTTGAAGTTCCTGAAGAAGCAGCTCCGTTTGTGTATGAAGCTCTTCGCTATTCGCGAATTAGTGGCGCAAGGGTGAATTTAGAGCCTGCGAAGCCACGTCCAAAGCGCGAACCACGCCGTACGCCAACACGTAGTTAACAATTGAGTTGAGAAAGAGCCCTTCCTAGGGGTTTTTTCTCTTCCTTTCCTCTAAAAAATAAACCTATCCCCTAAAACAAGCGAATAAATGTTCGTAAAAACTCTTGGCAAAAGCGAAAAAAGCATGTATGATAGAAAAGAATTAAACATAGATTCTTATTTCTTATTTAAAATACATTTTAATTGATAATAGAGGAGAGATTTGCATGGGTGATCGTAAGGCAGCTCTTGATATGGCGCTACGTCAAATCGAAAAACAATTTGGTAAAGGATCGATTATGAAGCTTGGTGAACAAGCTGAACAACGAGTTTCGACTGTCTCAAGTGGAGCGCTTGCACTTGATATTGCACTAGGAGTGGGTGGCTATCCTAAAGGGCGTGTCATCGAAGTATACGGTCCGGAATCATCTGGTAAAACAACGGTATCTTTACACGCTATCGCGGAGGTGCAAAGACAAGGTGGTCAAGCTGCATTTATCGATGCAGAGCACGCACTTGATCCGGTCTATGCACAAAAATTAGGTGTTAATATTGATGAGTTATTGCTTTCGCAGCCGGATACTGGAGAACAGGCGCTTGAAATTGCAGAAGCGCTCGTACGTAGTGGAGCAGTAGATATGATTGTAATTGATAGTGTGGCAGCTCTTGTACCGAAAGCTGAAATTGAAGGTGACATGGGAGATAGCCATGTTGGTTTGCAAGCACGTCTAATGTCTCAAGCATTACGTAAGCTATCAGGGGCGATCAATAAATCGAAGACGATCGCGATTTTTATCAACCAAATTCGTGAAAAAGTCGGAGTGATGTTTGGAAATCCGGAAACAACTCCAGGTGGACGTGCGCTCAAATTCTATTCATCTGTTCGACTTGAAGTTCGCCGTGCGGAAACATTAAAGCAAGGTAATGACATGGTAGGGAATAAAACAAAGATAAAGATTGTCAAAAATAAAGTTGCCCCTCCATTTAAAGTAGCAGAAGTAGATATTATGTACGGAGAAGGAATTTCTCGAGAGGGCTCGATTATAGATATCGCTTCAGACTTAGATATTGTTCAAAAAAGTGGTGCATGGTACTCATTTAATGAAGAGCGTCTCGGTCAAGGTCGAGAGAATGCCAAGCAGTTCTTAAAAGAAAATACTGAGCTTGCTAATCAAATTGAAACACTCATTCGTGATCATCACGGGTTAAACGGAGAGATTGAAGTTGCAGCAGCAACTGATGAAGAGTTTGATGAAGTTCCTTTTGATTTAAAGTAAATAAACGTATGAAGGGGTGTTTCATAAGGTCACTATTGATCTTTTGGAACACCTCCTTCTTTTCAAGTTAGAGAGGTGTATGATGAAATTTTTGTATGTTACCGACACACATATTCGTGGAACGACTCCAAAAAATCGCTTGGATGTTTATGTAGATACATTAAAAGAAAAGTTGGACGAGGTAATTGAGTTAGCAAACAAGGAAAAAGTGGATTTGATTTTGCATGGTGGAGATGTGTTTGATAGACCAGATTTATCCCCAAATGTTGTCGGTCAATTTGCGAAAATATTCATGAAAGCAAACATGCCGATCTATGTTGTTGCCGGAAACCATGATACATTTGGCCATAATCCCGAAACAATATCTCGAACCATGCTCGGATTAATGGATTCATTTGGTGTTATGACCGTTATAAATCCAACGAATCCAGTCTTGTTTGAAGAAGATGGTCTACGAATTCAAATTAGTGGACAACCTTACCATTATGATTTAGATCAACGTGATCCGAAGCTAGACTATTATCCAACCAATCAATTAGATGCTGATGTACTTATTCATATCGTCCATAGTATGCTTGTAGAAAAGGCATTACCAGAAGGCGTACCACATACGATTATTGATCACATTTGGGGTACAACAGCCGATATCATTTTAACTGGACATTTTCATGGAGGGTTCGGAATTAAAGAGCACAACGGGAAATATATTTGCAATCCTGGCGCACTATCTAGAGTTAATAACCACTGGTCAGAAATTAGTAGAATGCCAAAGGTTGTCATTGGTACGGTAACACCTGGTGGTGAGATATCATTAAGAGAGATAATTATAAAACGGGCACTCAAAGGGGAAGAGGTCCTCGATCGATCCTTTTTAGAAAAAGCTGTCCACCAAGAGGAAAAATTACATAGTTTCGTACAACAAGTAAAGGAATCGTCACAATTTAAATCTTTAAACATGAGTGATATCATTTTAGAAATTGCTTCCCTTAAAAATGTTCAAGAGAAAGTCAAACAAGAAGCTTTACGTAGAATGACGGTTATTGAGGAAGTATGGAAGGATGGAGAGTATGAATAACATCCGAGCGGTAAGACTGGAAAATTTTCAATCTCATCTAGATACATATGTTGAATTTACTAATGGTTTAAATGTAATTGTAGGTCAATCTGATAGTGGAAAAACAGCGATCTTAAGGGGAATCAGATGGGCATTGTATAATCAGCCACGAGGAACAGATTTCCTTCGTGTATCTGGTGATTTTGTTAGAGTAACCGTCACCTTTGAAAACGAAACGATTATTACTAGAGAACGAACTAGTTCTAAAAATCGCTATATTATTCAAAAAAAAGATGAGGAAGAACTTGTCCTTGAAGGCTTTGGCATTCATGTGCCAGAAGAAGTAATGCAAGCACATGGAATGGGACATATGCGAATTGATCAAGATCATGAGTTACTTATACACCTTTCGCAGCAATTAGACGGACCTTTTTTGTTAGAGCAGACGAGTTCAGTACGAGCAAAAGCACTCGGTAGAATAAGTGGAGCTCATTTTTTAGATATGGCAATTCGAGACACTACGAAAGATGTCTCACAGTTAAATGTAAGAATGAAACAGGAACAACAAAGCATAGATAGGTTAAAAGAAGGTCTAGTTCCATATGCGAATCTATCTCAATTGAAAATAAAATTAGAAGGTTCGCAAGAAAAAATGGATTATAGCAAGAGATTAGTTGAAAAAAAGCAGAAGCTTGAGCAAGTTAAGCAGAAGTGGAACCAGCTAAAAATAGAAGAACAGCAAACCTTAAAACAGTTTAATCTGGTTAAAGAAACGGATATATGGGAAAACAAAGTCATATCTTTGCAATTGATGTTTGACCGATTTATTGCGTATGAGCAGAAACGAAAGCGAAACGAAGAACTGATGAACGCAATTGTAGTTTGTAAGAAGTGGTTGGATAAAACAAAATACTCAGACAAGGCTCATAATCAATATATGCTAACAACTAGGAAAATTGAACTGTTAAATCAATATAAAACGAAGCTAGGCCATTGGAAAATAGTAGAACAATCCATGACGGAAACAAAGGAACGAATCAAGAAAACGGCTTTTCTAAACTCCAAAGATGTTCAATCATTGGGTCGGATCGTTGAGCAGAGCTCGAGAAAGAAGCAATTAAGTGAAGTAAAGGAGCAATTAGAGAAAAATTTAACCAAGCGCCAGCAGGTAAAGCGCATCTACAATCGATTACCTAACATCAAAGAGGTATTCAGTAAGCAAGAAGAAGTTGAAAAAAAATCGGATCGTTTGGCACGACTTCAATCATTACAGCTTGAATTACATGGATATCAAAAGAGAGTAGTAGAAGGAAAGCGATTCATTCAAAAGCAATCAAATGAGCAAGAGGTCGCAGAAAAAGAGCTGCAAAACCTTTTACTTGCTAATGGTACTTGTCCTACTTGTGGCCAAGAAATTTGCAAACATTAACATTAAAATAACGTACAAGGAGAGGTGATTTCATGTCAGTAGAAAAACAATTAGCTCAAATGAAACAAGCAATTGATAAAGCTAGAGATATGCGTTATCGAGCAGAAGCTAAATTAGAAGAATTAGAAAATCAAAAACAAAGATTGTTAGCTGAATTAGAAGAACTTGGTGTTAAGCCAGAAGACCTTGATCAAGAGATTCAGAAACTTGAACAAGAGATTGACCAATCGTTGAAAGAAGCCTGGGATTTGATTCCTAAGGAATTGATTGAAAATGAATAGAGAACTTAATCAAATAAAGCAGTTAGAACAACGTTTAAAACAAGCGCAAACTAAATGGATTAGGTTAGATGCTAAAAAAACACTACTAGAAGAACAATTAACAGAAAAAATGAAAGAACTAGATTCTTACTTTGAAACAATAGATACATATGAAAAAGCAAGAGTGCTTTTACAGCAGTCAGCCGAGTACGCAAGGGAACAAGCAAAACAACAGATCGAATCTCTTGTAACCAATGCCTTACAGTATGTCTTTGGGCCATTATTTTCATTTCAAATAGAATTAGAGGAACATGGGACAAAAGCTGTTGCAGAATTTTATGTCGTTTCTGAGTATGAAGGGGTGAAAGTAAAAACGAAACCTCAAGATTCCAGAGGAGGAGGGGTTGTTGATATTGTAACACTCGCTTTAAGAGTTGCTTTGATTGAAACCGTGCAACCTAGAAGAGAGGGCCCTCTTTTGTTAGATGAACCGGGAAAGCATGTATCAGGAGACTATGTTCTATACTTGTATGAGTTCCTAAAATCACTAAGTACGATGTTTAATCGACAAATCATTATGATCACTCATAATTATCATCTTGCACAGTCCGGTGATTTGTCTTATGAAGTTTCAATTAAAGACGGTGTAAGTGATGTTGCGAAAATTGACAACACTTGACATTGCCTAAAACGAGCTATAAAATTAAATGGAATGCGGTGAAGTTTTATGTCATATTTATTTTTTCCGCGATCAAATGTAATATGCGTTTGTTTTTAATAATGAATGAAAAGTATGACAAATTGAAACCAACAATTAGATAGCAAGAGGAGGTGAAAGAGTATGGAAATTTTGATCATCTCCATTTTGCTTGTTGTCTCTGCAGGTATTGGTGCAGTTGTTGGATATCTTGTTCGAAAATCCATTGCAGAAGCGAAAATTTCCAGTGCGGAACATGCAGCGAAACAAATTGTTGATGATGCGAAGCGTGAAGCTGAAGCGAGTAAAAAAGAAGCAGTCCTTGAGATGAAGGATGAGGCTCATAAGATTCGTACTGAAGCAGAACGCGAAGTTCGTGAACGAAGAAATGAGATTCAAAAACAAGAGAATCGTTTGGTTCAGAAAGAAGAGATTCTAGATCGGAAGAGTGAAACCTTAGATAAGAAGGAAGAGTCTTTGGATAGAAGAGAGGAATCTCTCACCAAAAAACAACGACAAATTGAAGAGATGGATAGCAAAGTGGAGGAAATCTTGAACAAGCAGCAAGCTGAGCTTGAGCGTATTTCTGGATTTTCCCGCGAAGAAGCTCGTGAAACCATTCGCAGTGAGGTCGAACAAGAAATTGCTCATGAAACCGCTGTTATTGTAAAAGACCGAATGGCACAAGCTAAAGAAGAAGCTGATAAAAAGGCGAAAGAAGTCTTGTCTCTTGCGATTCAACGGTGCTCTGCTGACCACGTAGCAGAAACGACTGTTTCGGTTGTTACATTACCAAATGATGAGATGAAAGGAAGAATCATCGGTCGTGAAGGTCGTAATATTCGTGCATTAGAGACATTGACAGGAATTGATTTAATTATTGATGATACGCCTGAAGCAGTAATTCTTTCTGGTTTTGATCCGATTCGTCGTGAGATTGCCCGTACCGCTTTAGAGAAACTTGTTCAAGATGGGCGGATCCATCCTGCTCGAATCGAAGAAATGGTTGATAAGTCTCGTCGTGAAGTTGATGAAGCGATAAGAGAGTACGGGGAGCAAACGACGTTTGAGATGGGAATTCATGGATTGCATCCAGATTTAATTAAAATTCTTGGTCGTTTGAAATTTAGAACAAGTTATGGTCAAAATGTGTTAAAGCACTCAATGGAAGTTGCTCATTTAGCTGGGTTAATGGCTTCAGAATTAGGCGAAGATGTTAAGCTTGCAAAACGAGCAGGACTTCTTCACGATATCGGAAAAGCAATTGATCATGAAGTTGAAGGAAGCCATGTTGAAATTGGTGTAGAACTTGGAACGAAATATAAAGAACACCCAGTTGTCATTAACGCGATTGCCTCGCATCATGGTGATACAGAATCAACTTCTATTATTTCGACCCTTGTTGCTGCTGCTGATGCTTTATCAGCTGCTAGACCAGGTGCGCGAAGAGAAACACTTGAAACATACATTCGTCGTCTTGAGAAACTTGAAGAGATTTCAGAGTCCTTTGAAGGTGTTGAAAAAACGTATGCAATACAAGCTGGACGTGAAGTTCGAATAATGGTTCGTCCAGACGTTGTTGATGATACACTTGCGCATAAGCTTGCTCGTGATATTACAAAAAGAATTGAAAATGAATTGGATTACCCTGGACATATCCGTGTAACGGTCATTCGTGAAACACGAGCGGTTGAATATGCGAAATAAAGTGGCGATTGTCGCCACTTTATTTGTTTTTAACGGGGGTTTTCTGTAAACTTAGGGAACAGGTAATAGAGATTAAGTAGTTATTACATACGAAGTCGAACAGTCACAGATGTAAAAGTATATAAATTGAAGGAGTTATTATGAGAATTTTATTTATTGGTGATGTAGTTGGGTCGCCCGGCCGAAAGATGATCAAAGAGTATACAATGAAGCTAAAGCAAACGTACAAACCGACAATTACGATCATTAATGGTGAAAATGCTGCTTCAGGAAAAGGGATTACAGAGAAGATCTACAAAGGCTTTTTAGACGCTGGGGCCCAAGTTGTTACATTAGGAAATCATTCTTGGGATAATCGGGAAATTTTTGAATTTATTGATAGGGCTAAAGCATTAGTTCGACCAGCAAATTATCCAGCAGGTGTTCCGGGGAAAGGGTATACGTTTGTGAAAGTGAACGATATCGAAATTGCGGTTATAAATGCAATGGGACGGACATTTTTACCACCAATTGATTGTCCGTTTACAAAATTGGATGAGATTTTAGCCGAAATAAAGAATCGAACGCCCTATATCTTTGTTGACTTTCATGCAGAAGCAACTAGTGAAAAACAAGCGATGGGTTGGTATTTAGATGGACGAGTTTCTGCAGTTGTTGGTACCCATACACATGTGCAAACCGCAGACGAGCGTATCTTGCCAAAAGGTACAGCTTACTTGACTGATGTCGGAATGACAGGACCTTATGATGGAATCCTCGGAGTGGAAAAAGAACCTGTCCTTCATAAGTTCTTAACCAATTTACCAGTTCGATTTGAAGTAGCGGAAGGACGTGCCCAGTTAAGTGGTGTCGTAATTGATATTGATCGTAAGACAGGGCTTGCCCAATCCATTAAACGGATTCAAATTAATGATGATCACCCTTTTTATACGTAATCGTTAAAAAAATTTGATCTTTTAGGAATAAGGATAGATTTTCTGAAATAAGATGAATTAGATTCACATCTTGTACGATTAGCAAAAATTTGCTAGTTGCACTGTTGAAAGCATGAAGACGATTGTAATCATGGACAGCCCACTTTTCGCATAAAGAGGAGGTACAAGAAATGGAAGTCTTAAAAGTTTCAGCAAAATCTACTCCCAACTCTGTTGCTGGCGCCTTAGCCGGAGTCATTCGTGAACGGGGAGCAGCAGAAATTCAAGCAATTGGAGCAGGAGCGCTCAACCAATCAATAAAAGCGATTGCGATTGCCAGGGGCTTTGTTGCTCCAAGTGGAATTGATCTTGTTTGTATCCCGGCATTTACTGATATTCAAATAGAGGGAGAAGAACGAACAGCCATGAAAATAATCGTAGAGCCGAGATAATAACGGACGTCTGCTAAAAGAGGGATTTAGGATGAACTATGTGAAAAGGGGCCTTTAAGTCCCTTTTCACATAATAAAACATGAAACTTTTAACACGAAATCAGTGGTTAGTTGAAGCGTCAAAAAAGCAGTCTATAAAATAACTATTTGGTTGAATTTACTGAAATATAAACCACTTATCGTAGGCCCAGCTTGCTAGCATCACGATTAAAGCAAAGCCGATATTGATCCATCCAAAAAAGTGAGTAGTTTTCTGTTCTTTTTTTAAATGATCACGTTTGAAAATGTTGGCGTCGATCGTTAAAGCAGTTACTCCTGAAAACAAAAATAAAAAAACGGTTATGAATATAATTCCATCGGAGTGCACTGTGTTCAACCTCCATTACTCATATTTCATCCCAACACGTTTTATACTTGCCGTAACCTCTACGTCGACTGGGATGTCCTGATACATCTCACTCCATTTCTCTTTCGTTTGAATGTGTTGATTCCAATAAGCTCGATGCTTTGCACGAATACGCTCACCAAACCCGAAAATATCTGATTGATCATTTTGTGTTTTTTGAATTAATGTGATAAAGCTTTCTTTCCCCTTTTCTGCGATTATTTTTTCTATCTCATTTATTATATCTGTGTTTAACTCGAACTCTTCTCCAATCACTTCTTCGATCTCTCCATCTACATGAATGCGGATTTTAACAGCTGGAATACCATTACTGATTTCAGTTTTAATATTCGACCTTCGCTTTATAGCGTTAAACATGACTGTCGTATCATGTTCAGGTAGTGGGGCTAGTAGTGGATAACCACCTGGGTTAATTTCCATAATCGCCATATAACGGCCAATTTCAAGTGCTTTCGTTATCCCAACCAGCTTATTATCACGAAAATAAGCCATTCCTGAAATTTCGAGGTTCCCACCTTCTTTAATTGAAACATAAGGCAGGATTGGTTCTTGTCCTAAACTCGCGTTTTTAGTCCAAGCAACTCCAACGTAGTCTTCAGGAAATTTTCCGATGTTAATTGCCTCATCAATAGTTGAAACTAAATACAAAGCGGGGATCCTTTCTAAATCAGGATCAAGCTCCATATGTTTATCAGCCATTCCTTGTGACACAACCATCCATGCCGTTCTTCTTAATTGAGGATTTCTTTTAAGAAAGTCCCCAAATGCATGTAAACCACGCTTGGCGAACTCTTCACTTACAACCAAAACACGTAAGTGTCCCATGAACAAAGGGGGAGAGACTTTTTGCTCGAGGTTATACCAGGCATCAGCAATGGTTCGTCCTTTCACCTCGATAACTTTAACCGTTTCTTGTCCTGTTTGTCCTGTTTCCCCACCTGTTCCTAGTGGAAGGCTTCCTGGAATGCCAATTTGAACTGTGAGTCTTACCGGATTTTCTTCAGGAAACGGAGCATTTTCATCTTCATGTGTAACTTCAACATCTTTTTCTACCTCTTCGACTGCTGCTAGATCAAATGAGATTCCTAACACATTAGCTCTTCGTTCAATATCGGTATAATCCCAACAGCCACTCAAGAACATGAGTACAATAGGAATTAATGTACTAAGAAACACTTTAGCCACTTGAGTCTACACCCCTTTTAGCGTCCTGCTTTCCCCAAGTTTTGCGAATCCACGCTATGACCAGTAACAAACATGGATAAGCAAATGTAAGAACAAGCCCAATGATGCCAATGCTTTTAAATAGGTCATACACCTCTAGCACGTTACGAGGGAGGGCCGATAGTAAAAAAACAAATGGAAGGAGTAGGAATGAAAACATTTTGTGATCCTTAAAGCGAAATAATTGCTTTAGTGCATAAATACTAAGAAAGTAACTAGAAAAAAGAGTAGTATAGGCAGCTGTTACCCAAACGGCTAAAAAAGCAGCATCTAATCTTTGCAGTATTTGGCCAGGCAATGTCGAAACTCTTGTTAGCTCAAAAGTTGGCCAAATGATATTTCTAATCTCTTCTGATCCTAAAACAGCTACATTAGCAATTACGACCGTCAGATAAAGCCCAGTTGAGATAATAATTCCCCATGTAGCAGCTTTTAAAGCCTGTTGTGTTTCGCGCATTGCTGGAATGACGATGGTTAACACAAATGACATTTGAAACATCGCAGCAATTAAGAAGATTCCTAGTATAGGATTTGAAATCGTGTTGCCGATAATCGGCTCAAGATAAAGAAAATTAGCCTGCTGCAGAGAAACTATACCAATAAATAAAGCTGGGGCGAAAATCAAAGGGAAATAAAAATGGTGTATATAAGCAAAAGTCGTTAGATTATTACGCGCTGAAATAGCAACCAAAAAAAGCATAGCAAGCACCATCACCTCTAGAGGTGTTTCACGCAAAACCGTTGTTTTCACAACATCACCAAATTCACGAGTGCTAAGGGCAGTGAAAATAAGAAAAAAACAAATAATTACTATTGTAAAAAAGCGAGCTACCCATTTGCCAATAATTTCTTCACTATATTGAAAAATGGATTTCCCTGAAAAATTTTTTCCGAGTTGACATATAACCCAAACAGCTAAATAGGCAACAAGAGATCCGAATAGAACGAGTAGAGGAGCACCGGTATCTGCAGATTCAACCGCTCTTCTAGCAACGGTTAGCAAACCAGTACCGACAATAGAACTAGCGATGATGATCGCTGTTTGAATCGCTGTTATTTTTTTCGGAAACTCCATTTGTCTTATCCCACCTTTTATAGCCTGCTTGTAAATCTAATGGATTGCTCTGTTCTTGGTTAAACTCGGCTTCAGCATTATCGCCTAGACGATTTTGATTTTTCGGATGAAACTGCCCGGGTCTTTTTGGCATCTTCCAAAGGGGCATCCGAATAAGTGTATCTTTCATTCCTTGAAAATCCCCTGGTACGATAGGTGTCAAGTAAGGAACACCAAATGATTTTAAAGAAAGGATGTGGTTCATAATTAAAATGAACCCAAACATCAAGCCTATTAAGCCAAATAGACCGGATATAATAATTAATGGAAAACGAAGCATTCGAAAGGCAATTGCTGCGTTATAAGCAGGTGTAGCAAATGAACCAATTGTTGTTAAAGCAATAACAACAACCGTAATTGGGTTAACAAACCCAGCTTCTACTGCCGCCTGCCCGATAACAAGAACCCCTACAATTGAAAGCGCTCCACCAACTTGTTGTGGCAATCGAACCGTTGCTTCTCTAAGCACTTCCATCGCAATTTCCATAAATAATACTTCGATCACAGTTGGAAACGGAACGCCGGCTCGTCCACTCGCTACAGCCACTGCGAAGTCGGTTGGAATTAATTCAGGATTAAACGCAATGATGGCAACGTAAAAGGCAGGGAAAAATAATGCGAACGTTAACGCTAAAACACGCAGTAACCGCAGTAAACTTCCCATTAAAAAACGTTCAGTATAATCCTCGATCGTTTGAAAAAATTGTGCAAAAACGGCAGGTGCAATCAATGCAAAAGGTGAACCGTCCACAACAAGAACGACCTTCCCCTCTAACATGGCCGACACTGCCTTATCAGGCCGTTCGGTATTTTGAATTTGAGGAAAAGGAGACATGTGACTGTCTTCGATAAACTGCTCAAGATATCCGGAATCTTGTATCGTATCAATATCAATTGCAGCAACGCGATCCTTCACTTCTTCAACGAGTTTCGGGTTAGCGACACCTTCAACGTAACAAACGGCAACTTTAGTGCTCGACATGCGCCCGACTTTCATTGTTTTGATACGAAAGTCTGTTGTTTGCAGCCGGTAACGCAATAGTGCGAGATTAGACGACAATTGCTCGATGAAACCTTCGCGAGGTCCACGAATAGCTCGCTCTGTATCAGGGTTATCAATCGAACGTTTATCAACATTTCGTGCCCCTATTTGAAAGCCTTCGTCTAATCCGTCTATTAATACGATCGAATTACCCTCCATCAGTGATTGCAACAGGGTAGAGATATCGGCTACCAGTGATGCATCTGCATGAAAGAGAGATTCATTTAACAACACTTCTTTTAAATCTGCTTCTTTTATGTTCTTAAGCTCTAAATGTCTAGGCGGGTACATAAAAGACTTTAATATGTCTTGAACATCGTCTTTGCCGTTAAAATAGTCAAAATAAACAAGGGCAGCTTGGCTTCTTCCGAAAACACGAAAACGCCTAATCACCATATCATCGTTTTCTCCAAGCAATTGGTTGAGTAATCCGATTGCTTGTTCTAAATCTGTATTAATTCGCTCGTTTTTAAATTTCTCCAGTACTTGATCAGGAGGGGGACTGGTAGTACGTTTTTTGATTTTTCTATTCTTAATTGTTCTTCGCTTATGTTTAATAACCGCAACCTCCCATAAATACTTTCTTTGGAAAGTGAGTGATCGTTGTTCCTATTTGTTGGGTAGTTTGTCACAAAGAGGGGGGAATATTCTTTCCGTAAGAAATATTTTAATTGCAGGAAGTACGTCACTGAAACGAAGTCTTTGATTAATCGAGGTACTTATTTATAAAAAGGCCTTGCTTTTTTACGAAAGAAGGACTATTATTGAAACGTTTAAAATATTTAATAAGTTTTATTAGATTATTGAATAAATAATTTCTAGTAATCTACTCGGGAATATGCTAAGATGATACTAATTTTTACTACGTGTTTTCTAGTCTAATAGACAAACAAGGGGTGTAGAGTTGTGAGAGAGCAGTTATCTTGGAAAGTTGGCGGTCAGCAAGGTGAGGGAATTGAAAGTACAGGTGAGATTTTTGCATCTGCGTTAAATCGACAAGGGTATTACTTATATGGTTATCGTCATTTCTCATCGCGTATTAAAGGTGGGCATACAAATAACAAGATTCGTGTGAGTACGAAACCATTAAATTCTATTTCTGATGATCTAAATATTCTAGTGGCTTTTGACCAAGAAACAATTGATGTTAATATTCATGAGTTACGCGAAGACGGTATTGTAATAGCCGATGCTAAGTTTAAGCCAGTCGTAACGGAAGGATATGATGTACGTTTGTTCGTGGTTCCATTTACAGAAATTGCAACTGAACTGGGAACATCTTTAATGAAGAACATGGTTGCTGTTGGAGCTTCAAGTGCCATTCTCGGATTTTCTACAGAGTCGTATCAAGATGTAGTAGAGGATCTATTTTTGAAAAAAGGTGCATCCGTCGTTGAAAAGAATATGGAGGCAATTCGAGCAGGAGCAGCTTATTTCCGTAAAGAAGCTGCTGGGAACATTCCTGATCTACAATTAGCTCCAGCTGACGGTAAGAAGAGAATGTTTATGATTGGAAATGATGCAATTGGTATGGGAGCAATCGCTGCTGGTAGTCGTTTTATGGCTGCATACCCAATTACACCAGCATCTGAAATTATGGAATACATGATTGACAAACTTCCGGCTTTCGGTGGTACTGTCATTCAAACAGAGGATGAAATTGCTGCTTGTACAATGGCAATTGGTGCCAATTACGCGGGGGTACGTTCGTTTACAGCTTCGGCTGGTCCTGGTTTATCACTAATGGCTGAGGCAATTGGCCTATCTGGTATGACAGAACAACCACTCGTTATCATGGATACACAACGAGGTGGTCCTAGTACTGGACTTCCAACAAAACAAGAGCAATCTGACTTAATGGCAATGATTTATAGTACGCATGGTGATATTCCTAAAATAGTTATTGCACCAAGTACAGTGGAAGAAGCATTCTATGATACAGTTGAAGCTTTTAATCTAGCAGAAGAATTTCAGTGTCCTGTTATTTTAGTAACAGATTTAGCGTTGTCTCTTGGTAAGCAAACGGTAGAACCATTGGATTATAGCAAGGTAGAAATTCGCCGTGGTGCGCTACAGTTAGATGGAGAAATTCCTGAAAGAGAAAACAAAGCATATTACAAGCGTTATGAAGTAACTGAGTCTGGTGTTTCAAATCGTGTTATTCCAGGTATGAAGAATGGAATCCACCACGTAACAGGCGTTGAACATGATGAAACTGGTAAACCATCTGAAAGCCCAGAAAATCGTAAAAATCAAATGGATAAGCGCCTTCGTAAGGTAGCTAATTTACCAAAACAATTTAAAGATCCACTATATGTGCATGCAGAACATCAAGAAGCAGATTTACTTGTTATCGGTGTCAACTCTACTCGTGGTACAATTGAAGAAGCGATGCCAAGACTTGAAGCAGATGGAGTTAAAGTAAATCACGCGCATATTCGTTTGTTGCATCCGTTCCCAACAGATGAATTAAAGCCACTTATCGATCGTGCTAAGAAAGTTGTTGTAATCGAGAACAATGCAACTGCACAATTAGCAAATATTATTAAAATGAATATCGGCAATGTTGAGATTGAAAATGTTCTAAAATACGACGGAAATCCGTTTTTACCTGGCGAATTACATGAAACATGTAAGGGACTAATTGAAGTAAGCAAGGAGTTGGTTTAAATGGCAACATTTAAAGATTTTAGAAATAATGTAAAGCCAAACTGGTGTCCTGGTTGTGGCGATTTCTCAGTACAAGCAGCGATTCAACGTGCTGCAGGAAATGTTGGTTTAGAGCCAGATGACCTTGCTGTTATTTCAGGCATTGGATGTTCAGGTCGTATTTCAGGCTATATTAATTCGTATGGTTTCCACGGTGTTCATGGACGCTCTCTACCAATTGCTCAAGGTGTCAAAATGGCAAACCGTGATTTAACAGTTATCGCGTCTGGTGGTGACGGTGATGGTTTTGCTATTGGGATGGGACATACCATTCACGCGATTCGCCGTAACATTGATGTAACATACATTGTTATGGATAACCAAATTTACGGACTGACTAAAGGACAAACTTCTCCTCGAAGTGATGCGGGATTTGTCACAAAGAGTACTCCAGAAGGTTCGATTGAACCAGCAATGAATGTAATGGAAATGGCGTTAACAGCTGGTGCGACTTTCGTTGCTCAAAGTTTCTCTAGTGATTTAAAAGAGTTAACATCCTTAATTGAACAAGGCATTAATCATAAAGGGTTTTCTTTAATTAACGTCTTTAGTCCATGTGTTACGTTCAATAAAGTCAACACATATGACTGGTTTAAAGAAAACATTACAAAACTTTCAGATGTTGAAGAATATGATCCGGCCAATCGTATGACTGCAATGCAAACATTAATGGAACATAATGGTCTTGTAACTGGACTGATTTATCAAAACGCGAAACAAAAATCATACCAAGAGTTAATTCCATCTTATGATGAGAAACCACTCTCAAGTCATGATTTAAAGCTAGATGAAACAAAATTCAATGAATTAATGGCAGAATATATGTAAGAGCAAAATGACAAAAGGTTGATCTTGGCCTTTTGCTCATTTGCTAAAAAAATCGATGCTCATAAAAAGAGCATCGATTTTTTGCTTTTTTCTGTTAGACTGAAGATGTAAAAAGATAGACAAACAAGATTGATTGAGTTTCTTTAAAGTTCCACGTATAATGTATAAAGGAATCTACACAAAAAAATCGCTCACAATTTGTGAGCTTTCTATTTGTTTACATGTAAGTTTGATGGAAGGAGAATTTGAAATGAACGAAGATCAACGTCTAGGACGTTTAGGGAATACAAACGAACCACTAAAGAACGAAAAAAACAATAAAGATTATAGTAAATACTTTGACTTTTCTAATGCGAAGGTCGTTTCAGAAGAAGAAAACAAAAAGGTCATTCGTATCGAGGGCCGTGATATTTCTATTTACGACCAACCTGACTATAAACAAGGTAAACGTCGTGGAAAAGAAGATGTACAAGTAATACGTCCAGAAAGCTTAATTCCAGAAGAGTTGAAAGGAATAGGTAATGGGAAAAAATACTTGATTCGCACGTATGGCTGTCAAATGAATACACACGATTCAGAAAATATGGCTGGATTATTACTTGAAATGGGTTTTGAGGCAACGGAAGAAACAAACGAGGCGGATGTCATTTTATTAAACACTTGTGCGATTCGCGAAAATGCTGAAAACAAAGTGTTCGGTGAGATTGGAAACTTAAAACCGTTGAAATTAGAGCGCCCAGAACTGATCGTGGGTGTATGTGGTTGTATGTCTCAAGAGGAAACAGTGGTAAATCGTATTATGCAAAAGCATAATCATATTGATCTTATTTTCGGAACTCATAATATTCATCGCCTACCTGAGTTATTAAGAAATGCGATTTACGGTAAAGAAATGGTTGTAGAAGTTTGGTCAAAAGAAGGCGATATAGTAGAAAACATGCCACGTGCTCGTCAAGGGAAAACACAGGCATGGGTGAATATTATGTATGGGTGTGATAAGTTCTGTACGTATTGTATCGTCCCTTATACGCGTGGGAAAGAGCGAAGTCGTCTTCCTGAGGATATTATTGCTGAAGTACGTGATTTAGCAAGACAAGGCTATAAAGAAATTACGTTGCTTGGTCAAAATGTCAATGCATATGGTAAAGACCTTGAAGGAATGAAATATGGTCTTGGTGACTTAATGGATGAAATCCATAAAATTGATATTCCACGTGTTCGCTTTACAACGAGTCATCCGAGAGACTTTGATGATCATTTAATCTCTGTTCTTTCTAAAGGTGGAAACTTAGTAGAACATATTCATTTGCCAGTGCAACATGGTAATTCTGATATTCTAAAACTAATGGCTCGAAAATATACTCGTGAGCAGTATATAGAGCTGGCGCATAAGATTAAAATGGCGATTCCAAATGCATCTTTTACAACGGACTTAATTGTTGGTTTTCCAAATGAAACGGAAGAGCAATTTGAAGAGACACTTTCACTTGTGCGAGAGATTGAGTTTGATAGTGCCTTCACTTATATTTATTCTCCTCGTGAAGGTACGCCAGCAGCAAAAATGAAAGACAATGTCCCAATGGAAGTAAAACGAGAACGTTTAGGTCGTTTGAATGCAGTAGTAAATGAAATTTCAGCAAAGAAAAACCTAGACTATCAAGATCGAATAGTTGAAGTTCTGGTTGAAGGTGAAAGTAAGAAAGATCCAGAAGTACTTGCAGGTCGTACAAGAACGAACCGATTAGTAAACTTTAAAGCTCCTAAATCGGTTATTGGTGAAATTGTTCATGTAAAGGTTACAGAAGCAAAAACATGGTCTTTAAATGGAGAAATGGTTGAGATGGCGGAGGTAAATAACTAATGACAACAACATATACAAGAGAAGATATCCGTTTAAAAGCGAAAGAATTAGCAAAAATGATGGCTGATACTGAGGAAGTTGAGTTCTTTAAGCGTGCCGAAAAACAAATAAATGAACATCTTAGAGTGCAAGAGATTATTTCTCAAATTAAAAAGTTTCAGAAAGAAGCAGTGAACCTTCAACATTACGGGAAAAGAGAAGCGCTAAAAGAAGTGGAAGCAAAAATCGATGCATTGCATGAAGAAATCGACTCGATCCCTCTTGTTCAAGAATTTAAATCAAGTCAAATTGAGGTCAATGAACTATTGCAAATGGTCTCTAATACGATCTCAAAATCGGTTACAGAAGAGATTATCACATCAATGGGTGGAGATGTATTAAAAGGTACAACGACAAAAAATCCATATTTTGATGGTGGTTGTCAGTAATACGATCATTCATTACAAAATAAGGCAGAAGGAGGCTCTTTTGAGTTGCTTTCTGTCTTTTTATTTTTACTAAGAATCTAAAATACTTTTAACATTCATGTACTAAACTTAGTAACCTCATCATATTGTTGTACAGATAACACTTTGCTATCATCATCTATTTTTTTCGCACATTGGTTATTCGCCCTGCATAGGATGAAAGTGAAGCATTTGGCGGAGCGAATTAGGCAAGATGAGCCGACACGAGCGACCGACAACTCGATTTGATATGAGAAAGAGGAGGGTTTTGTTTCATGTCTCAAAACTTTAACTATCGTGAAATTATTACGAAAGCGGTATGTGGAAAAGGTCGTAAGTTTTCAGAAGCAACACATACGATTAGCCCTTCACACAGACCGTCAAGCATTTTAGGCTGCTGGATTATTAATCATAAGTACTCAGCTGAAAAAAAAGGCGACTCTGTAGTGGTTCAAGGCAGTTATGATATTAACTGTTGGTTTTCGTATAATAAAAATACGAAAACAGATGTTGCAACGCAAACAGTTACTTACACTGATTCCATCCCACTATCAATGCAGGATGAGAATGTTTTATCCGAAGAAATGGATGTAATTGCTCGTGCCATTCAACAACCCAACACACTTGAAGCAACGGTATCTGAAAATGGAGCTAATGTTGATGTTCAAGTAGAGCGCGAGTTTATAGTCGAGTGTATTGGCGAGACGAAAGTGGCTGTAGCGGTAAATCCTGATGGCATTATAGAAGATTTCCCGGCTGCAGACGCTACAGATGATGTTAGTGATGAGGAATATGAACGTCTTGATCCAAATTTCCTTCATAGTGAATTTGATAAATAAGACGGAGGAGCAAGCTAAACGGGGGCTTGCTCCATTTTTATGTTGGAAAGTGATAACCCTAACCTGTTGTAAACAGTAAATGTCTCCCTAATGCGAGAATGCGAGACCATATGATATAATAAACCGTATTAATAATGTACGGTGGAGGACGATCATGGCACAAATAACCCCTATGATGAAACAATACTTAGACATAAAGGCACAACATAAAGATGCCTTTTTATTTTTTCGTCTTGGCGATTTTTATGAATTGTTTTATGAAGATGCAAAGCTTGCAGCTCAAGAGTTAGAAATAACGTTAACAGGACGTGGTCAAGGAGAAGAACGGATCCCGATGTGTGGAGTTCCTTATCATTCTGCTGACCAATACATGTCTCGATTAGTTGAAAAAGGATATAAGATTGCCTTGTGTGAGCAAGTAGAGGACCCGAAAGAGGCAAAAGGTGTTGTCAAACGAGAAGTTGTGAAACTGCTCACGCCAGGCACGATGATGAACGGGAATGTTATAAAAGAAAAAGAAAATAATTATTTAGTGGCATTAACTCATTTTGATGATAAAACGTTCGGCGTAGCCAGAGCTGATTTAACAACTGGAGAATGTGCCGCGACAGTAATTGGTGATGAGATTGAAGATGTAATTCATGATATCGCTAGCTCTGGAGCGAAAGAACTTGTTGTCGCATCAGATCTCGATGGGGCGATTATCCAACGAATCAAAGAGAAGCAACCTGTAACAGTATCTTATGAAGATGAGGTTGTATTGGTTCAAGACTACCAACATCTCTGTAGAGAACTAAAATCTGATAAATTAATCGTTAGTTTTGCTAGGCTGCTACAATATTTAGTGAGAACCCAAAAGCGTTCATTAAATCACTTACAAAAGGTCACTGTTTACGAATCGGACTCCTTTATGAAAATGGATACCCATACGAAACGCAATCTTGAATTAACAGAATCGTTAAGAGAGAAGAAAAAGGCAGGATCTTTGCTCTCGATCGTCGATCAAACTGTAACTGCAATGGGTGGAAGGCTATTAAAAAATTGGCTTGAAAGACCTTTAATTCATCAAAACATGATTGAAGAACGTTTAAATTTAGTAACTGCTTTTCTTGAGTCGTATTTTGAGCGTGAAGAGCTACGAGATGAATTACGTCATGTATATGATCTTGAAAGACTTGCAGGTAGAATTGCTTACGGAAGCGTCAATGCACGTGAGCTTGTCCAGTTAAAACGTTCCCTTGAAAAGATGCCATTTATTAAGGAGCTTATAGAGAAAATGGCTCCAGGTTCAGTTGAACGTTGGTTTAGGAAAGGAACACAAGCACAAGAACTCATTGAGTTACTTGATAAAAGCTTAGTCGATGATCCACCTATTTCAGTTACAGATGGTGGGATGATTCGATCAGGTTTTCACGGGGAACTAGATACGTACCGTGATGCTAGTAAAAATGGGAAGCAATGGATTGCAGAGCTTGAGCAAAAAGAAAGGCAAGAAACAGGGATCAAATCACTCAAAATTGGCTTTAATAAAGTTTTTGGCTATTACATTGAGGTGACTAGGGCTAACCTTCATTTGTTACCTGAAGGGCGATATGAACGTAAACAGACGTTAACAAATGCTGAACGGTATATTACACCTGAACTAAAGGAAAAAGAATCCTTGATCCTAGAAGCAGAAGAGAAAATGGAACAGTTGGAGTATGATTTATTTGCTGGTGTAAGAGAAGAAGCCAAAGAATATTTAGAGTCGATTCAAGCCCTAGCTCATTCAATTAGTGAAATTGACGTTTTAGCAGGATTTGCGACTGTAAGTGAAAAGCGACACTATGTGAAACCAACTTTCTCAAAGAAACGAGAAATTTCAATTGTAGATGGACGTCATCCAGTTGTTGAGACCGTGATTGAAAAAGGGCAATATGTTGCCAATGATGTTCATATGAAGAAGGGTCGTGAAATGCTATTGATCACTGGTCCGAATATGGCCGGAAAAAGCACGTATATGCGTCAACTTGCACTGCTTGCAGTCATGGCTCAAATTGGTTGTTACGTTCCAGCAACGTCTTGTGAACTACCAATCTTTGATCAAGTTTTTACGAGAATCGGTGCAGCTGATGATCTAGCAAGTGGACAGAGTACTTTTATGGTAGAAATGCTTGAAACTCGCTATGCGTTAACAAAGGCAACACAAAATAGCTTAATCTTACTTGATGAAATTGGACGGGGTACTTCTACGTATGATGGGATGGCTTTAGCACAAGCAATTATTGAATACATTCATGATACCGTTCGTGCAAAAACACTTTTTTCTACTCATTATCATGAGTTAACACAGTTAGATAAAATGTTAGCAGATTTGCAAAATGTGCATGTGTCTGCAATTGAAGAGGATGGAAATGTTGTGTTCTTACATAAAGTTGTCGATGGACAAGCTGATCGGAGCTATGGCATTTATGTAGCAGAACTAGCTGAGCTCCCTGTTCAAGTAACGGAAAGAGCAGAGACGTTATTAAAGCAGTTTGAAAAGGGTGCGAAATCTTCCATTCAACCAATGCCTATCGATGAGCCGAAACCTGAAGAGCAATTATCTTTATTCAAAGAGGAAGTGGCATTACAAGAAGAGAAGAAAGCTCAAGTGACAGTTTCAGGACAAGAAGAGAAAGTGCTAAAGAAATTAATGAAAAAAGATGTGCTTCATATTACGCCATTTGAAGCCATTCAATTTATAAATGAGTTGCAACGTTTATTAAAATAATGGAGATGGAGGGGTTCGATGACGAAAATCATTAAGCTTGACGATGCACTTTCGAACAAAATAGCAGCAGGTGAAGTTGTCGAACGCCCTGCTTCGATTGTAAAAGAATTAGTTGAAAATGCACTAGATGCGAATAGTACCCACATTTTAGTTGAAATTGAAGAAGGTGGATTGTCATCAATTCGGATTGTTGATAACGGTGATGGAATTGAACACGATGAAGTAGAGACGGCTTTTTATCGTCATGCTACAAGTAAAATTCGCACGGATCGTGATTTGTTTCAAATTGCAACGTTAGGTTTCCGTGGAGAGGCCTTACCAAGTATTGCTTCGGTTTCCTATATGAGCTTAATAACAAGTACAGGAGAAGGACCTGGAACAGAGGTTGTCCTAGAAGGTGGAATTATAAAAGAGAAGAAAGCAGCCAAGGCTAGAAAAGGGACTGAAATTGTTGTTACGAATCTATTTTATAACACCCCTGCTAGATTAAAATATTTAAAGACAGTTCACACGGAAGCGGGAAATGTTAGTGATATTATTAATCGACTTGCTCTTGCTCATCCACACGTTGCTTTTAGCTATTATCATTCAGGCAAAGAAGTCCTGAAGACGGCAGGAAATGGCGATATCCGTCAAGTAATTGCGTCTATCTATGGTAGGAATGTTGCGAAGAAAGTAGTTTCTATCACTGGTAAATCATTAGATTATCAGATAGATGGTTTCGTTGCTATACCAGAATTGACAAGAGCTTCAAGGCAGTACATGTCTATTTTTGTGAATGGACGTTATATTCGTAACTATGCATTGGCCCGAGCAATCCAGGAAGGTTACCATACATTATTACCGATCGGACGATTTCCATTAGTTGTACTTTCAATTCACATGGATCCAAAGTTAATTGATGTTAATGTGCATCCATCGAAGCTTGAAGTACGATTAAGCAAAGAGGAAGAACTAGCTCAATTAATAACAAATTCTATTAAACAGGTTTTTTCAACTCAATCTTTGATTCCAGAGGCTGATACGAAAAAAAGAACAGATTTTGTGGGTTACCGTAGTGAACAAGTTTCACTTGATTTCGAAAAGGAAAGTGAAAGTGAACCGAAAAAGCCACTTCATATAAAAGAAGAGAAAGTTGATACAGGACCATCTTCAATAAAAACGTTTCAAATGAACACCTCTTTGCGAGTCGGGAAAGATGAAATTTCAGCCAATGAATCTGAGGCTGAGAGCTTTGAAGAACCTATACAACAGGAAGGGTTTACTGTAGATAAAGATGAATTACCAATTAAAGAGGTTGTGAGAACAGAGCTAGAACAAGTCCAAGAAAAAGCTACTGAAAGGGTACCAGCATTATATCCGATTGGACAAATGCATGGTACGTATATAATAGCTCAAAATGAGACAGGAATGTATTTGATTGATCAGCATGCTGCACAAGAGCGTGTGAAGTATGAATTTTTCCGTGATAAAGTTGTCGAGATAAGCCCACATGTTCAAGAGCTAATCGTACCGATCACATTTGAGTGTACCACTGCTGAATTCACTATAATTAATGAGCATATAGATGAACTAAGTGCTGTTGGCGTCTTTCTTGAAGTATTCGGCCAGCAAGCCTATATCGTTCGTTCACACCCAGTGTGGCTCCCAAAAGGCCATGAGGAAGAGACGATTCGAGAAATTATAGAATATTTACTAGAACATCGCAAAGTCGATATAGGTAAATTACGTGAGGAAGCAGCGATCTTGATGTCTTGTAAGGCGGCGATTAAAGCAAATCGCCACCTTCGCCAAGATGAAATGTTTGCTCTATTGGAATCACTCAGAAAAAGCAGTGATCCCTTCACCTGCCCACACGGAAGACCGATCATCGTCCACTTCTCTACTTATGCCATCGAAAAAATGTTCAAACGAATTATGTAAGAGTTGGTGCCAAAAGGTCGCCTTTTACCTTTTGGCACCAACTCGAAGCAATGTGCGAAGCCACCGTCAAGCTTTTAAGCCTTTTGAGCGATCTTCTCAAAAGGCGCACGGTGAGTGAAGCCATTGCCACATGTTCGCACAATAAAAGAGTAGAAAACCGGTTAACGCTTTAGAAAACTCAAAGCAAAAGCGAAGCCACCGTCAAGCTTTTAAGCCTTTTGAGCGATCTTCTCAAAAGGCGCACGGTGAGTGAAGCCATTGCCACATGTTCGCACAATAAAAGAGTAGAAAACCGGTTAACGCTTTAGAAACTCAAAGCAAAAGCGAAGCCATTACACAAAAAGGCCGATCTTTACCTGTTGTCCACTTCTAAATAAGTAGTGTGTTTGTTTATGAGCTACCATGTAAGGGAATACATAATAGGAGATAAAATATGATCGTAACAACAGCAAGAAAAGGAGCCGATGTCTTATCGGAAAAAGCACAAACATTCAGCAATAAAGTAAACGGTCGTTTCGTTCAGCGAAAAGAAGAGTCAGTTAAGGATCTCATTACTTTATATGAAAGTGACGTGTTAATTGTAGGGAAAGGCAAAGTAACCTTATATTCGAAAGATGGAGGAGAGCCATTTTTCTATCATCCTAATTCAGCGATGTTCAGGGTTAAGCAATTTAAGAAGACTAAATACGATCCGTTAGTTAAAGCAGCAGAACTAGGTGAAGGAATGACGTTTCTTGATTGTACATTAGGATTAGCTTCTGATAGCCTTGTTGCACAAATAGCAGTTGGACCAAATGGTCATGTAATAGGAGTAGAGGCTAATAAAGTATTAGCTAGTATAGTTTCACACGGGCTTCAAACATGGCAAGATGGAGGGAAAGAGATGCTTGATGCAATGCGAAGAATCGAAGTTATTCACGCTCATCATAGTAAATTCCTTTCTACTCTTGCCTCTAATTCAATTGATGTTGTTTATTTTGATCCGATGTTTGAACAACATTTATCTCAATCTACGGGAATTAGAGCCTTAAAACAATTTGCTTGCCATGACGATCTTACGAAACAAATAATTGATGATGCCAAACGAGTGGCGAAGTCTCGTGTAGTGTTAAAGGATCATTATTTAAGTGAACGATTTAATCATTTTGGATTCCAAGCAGTAAAAAGACCAAACTCAGCCTTTCATTATGGGTATATAAAAGTAACATAATAGTATTTTAATGTTTGATTTTTAAAAATAGGGAGAAGATGATGAAGGAACAATTAATTGTAATTGTCGGGCCAACGGCTGTTGGCAAAACAGCTTTAGGTGTAGAACTTGCAAAAAAATATCGTGGCGAAGTGATAAGTGGAGATTCGATGCAAGTTTATAAAGGAATGGATATTGGAACAGCAAAAGTAACTCCAGATGAACAAGATGGCATTACTCATCATTTAATTGATATCAAGCAACCTAGCGAATCATTTTCAGTAGCAGAATTCCAAGAACGCAGCATCCCACTGATTTCTGACATAACAAAAAGAGGCAGTATACCTTTGTTAGTAGGAGGCACAGGACTTTATGTGAATGCTATTCTAAAGAAGTATCAATTTGATACAATGCCAACAGATCTACAGTATAGAGCAGATCTTGAACAATTCTCGTTACAATATGGACCCGATGAATTACATAAAAAGCTAAGTAAAGTAGATTCTAGAGCGGCTGATTTGATCCATCCGAATAATGTTCGTCGAGTCATTCGTGCATTAGAAGTTATACATGTTACAGGGATCCCTTTTTCAACGCAGCAAACAGAAGAAAAAGAAGAGGATTCACCATATAAAACTGCAATGGTAGGACTTACGATGGATAGAGAACAACTATATGAGCGTATTAATCGTCGCGTTGATTTAATGATGGATCAAGGCTTGTTAGAAGAAGCGAGGTCATTGTACGAGAAAGGAATCAAAGATTGTCAATCAGTACAAGCCATTGGATACAAGGAACTTTATGAGTATTTTAATGGGCTTTGTACCTTAGAAGAAGCAGTTGAAGCGTTGAAGCAAAATTCAAGACGTTATGCCAAAAGACAGTTAACATGGTTCCGCAATAAAACAGACGCGACATGGTTTGACATGTCTAGCGGAATGAACGAGGAAATTTTCACTGATATTTGTTCTTTTATTGAAGGAAAACTAACATTAATATCGAAATAAAGAGAGAGTCAATTAGAGGAGGACAACCCGATGAAGCAACCGATTAATATTCAAGATCAGTTTTTAAATCAGTTAAGGAAAGATAATATTTCAGTCACAGTCTTCTTAACAAATGGGTTTCAAATTCGTGGACTTATTAAAGGATTTGACAACTTCACGGTTATTTTAGAAACGGAAGGAAAGCAGCAGCTTGTTTACAAGCATGCAATTTCTACGTTTGCACCACAACGCAATGTACAATTAAAATCTGAAGAAGACTAAAAAAGAAAGGGGTGACTCAATCGTTTGATTTTGAGTCACCCCTTTTTTGTCTACATTGTTTTAGTTCTGTCTCGCATTATGCACCACTTTGAAGGATATGGGCTTTTTGCTTATCAGTGATCGATTGAATTGTTGAAAGGTAACGGTTCATTGATAAAGGAGTGGTATAGCCGATCCATTCAATTAACTCTTCTTGTGTTTTGCCGTTTAATAGAGTCGAAAGGATAAACGTATTACGTAATGTTTGAGCACTAATCCCCTTACGTAATTGCGCTCGTTTGACCTCCATCCGAACCATTTTTTGAATAGCAATCATAGACATCCTTTTTGGTTCGTCGTCATTATAGGACCAGTGGAAGGTCTTTCTTTTAAAATCAAATGAGACGATTAAAGGATCTCGGCTATAGTAACGGGGCCGAACAGGCTCGGGTATTTTTTTGAAGTACGTATATGCTAGTTGTTTATGTTCTTCTAAAAGTTGGATGATTCGGTTATCTTCTTGAATGTGAAGCTCATTTCGTTCGAATTTAATGTCATTCATTGAAAGTTGCTGGACTTCATGTAATGTAAGTCCATAATTTAAAAACAAACGGATAATAAATTCATTTCTTTCTCTATAAAAAGAGAATACTTCTAATTGTTGTTCAGATAATCCGGTTGTAGATGAGAGAGTTTTTAGTAATTGAACTTGTTCGTCACTAGAAAGCCATTCAGTTTCATTTAGTGGACCAGTCGTTAGTTCAGGTGGAGAAATGTCCAAGATTGGGCTCAACTCTGTTCTCCCTAAAGATTTTTGGTATTGATGAACTTGCTTTAGCACACTATGAATACGGCGAATGGTTCTAACATGATAATGTCGAATTTCTAATAGTTCTTTAAAATAAAGTTCGAGTTCTTCTTTTGTAATGGACTTCCAGTTTATTTCCTCTGTCGTAGATCGCTTTTTATGCAACCAATAAGAAAAATCATTCAAATCATATAAATACCGTTTGATTGTTGAATCTTTTCGACCTTTTCTTGTTAACTCATTAATATAATTATGAAGAAACGAGGGAAACAAATATTCCATTTACATCACCCTTCCTTTATGATACTATTAGACTTTTTTGAAAAAACTCCTGCTTTAAATTTGTATCCTTTCGTTTGAATGAAAACGGTTGTAATAGCAAAGAAATTTTGCTAATCCGCAATCACCAAACGGGTAAGACAGTCATATATTTATTGAGAATGAAATACACTAGTGAAAAGAAACAGTGCAGACCCAGTAAAAAAGTCTAGACAAAAAGGAGCAAATATGAAAAAATAATAATTGTTGCATGAGGTAAACATTTATTTTTTTATTCAAAAAGTTTCCTTTGTCCAAAATATTTAGTGGTGGACAAATGGTTTTAGAAAGGGAGGAAAAGTATGTTAAAAAGAATGGGGTTTTTTCTATCAATTCTAAGCATCATGTTTCTATTTGTGGTGGGGTGCAGCTCAGAGGAGACTCAGCAGAAAGAGACAACTGATACTGGTGAAGAAGCTACAGGAGTAGATGAAGGTGGTCTAGCCATAACAACGAGCTTTTCTATTTTAGGGGATCTTGTTGGTGAAATCATTGGAGATAGAGGTACAGTGAATTATTTAGTTCCCATTGGAGAAGAGCCTCATGAATATGAGCCAGTTCCAAGTGATTTCCAAAAAGTAAGTGATTCGGATGTTTTTTATACAAATGGAATGAATTTAGAGGAATGGCTGGCGAGGTTAGTCGATAATACTGGTGATGTTCCTGTTGTAACGGTAAGTGACGGTGTGACACCGATTATGCTTGAAGGCAGTGATGAAGAGGAAGACCCACATGCTTGGTTAAGTGTAGAAAATGTTAAAATATATGTGGAAAACATTGTTGAGGACATAGTTGAACGTGATCCAGATGGTGAAGAAACATACCGTACGAATGCAGAAGCATATCTTTCTGAACTAGATGAATTAGAAGCGTGGATTAAAGAAGAAGTAGAAACAGTACCTGAAGAAAATCGCATCATTGTAGTAACTGAAAATGCATTTAAATATTTTGGGGATGCCTACGGGTTTGATACAGAAGGAGTATGGGAATTAAATTCCCAGGAAGAAGGGACGCCAGGACAGATTGCACGTGTGATTGATCTTGTTTACGATCAAGATATTCCAGCATTATTTGTTGAAACGACAGTAGATAAACGCTATATTGAACAAATCTCAAGAGAAACGGGCGTTGAAATTGCAGGAAAAGTTTATACAGATGCTGTAGGTCAGGAAGGCAGTGGAGCAGAAACGTATTTAACTATGATGAAACATAATGTTGAAACGATTGTCAATGGGTTAAAATAGAAAGTAAAAGAGGGTAGCTCAGAAATTATTTTTGAGTTATCCTTTTTGTTTCAGTTTATTTTCTTAATTTCATCGAGTCGTGTATGTTCATCGGATATAGAAATTTTTAGAAAAAGGAAATTATAAAAAGCTGTTGAGATCAATTATATTCAACAGCTTTTTTCTATTTACTATCATACAGCTTTTATATTAAATTACGCTTCAACATACTGTGGAAGAGGATCAACTAATTTCGTCCAATCTGAAGCCATTTCACTATCTGTTAATAAACAGCGATCCAGGGAGTCTATAACTTGTTCATGATTCATATCAATTCCAATGAGGACTAATTCAGACATTCGATCGCCGAAATTTGGGTCCCACTTTTCCTGTAACTCAGGGTCTTCAAGAAGGGCCTGCTTTCTTTCTTCTTCAGGATAAGCTGCAACCCACTCACCGGCACCTTGAATCGTAACTAGAGAGCCTGATTGCGAAATCAATCCAGCCATTGAATTTCGTGAAGCTACCCAAATAAATCCTTTTGCTCGTACTACATCCACAGGCCAATTTTCAAGCCAGTCCATTAGGCGCTCTGGATGAAATGGTTTTCTTCTGCGATATACGAATGATGAGACTCCATATTCCTCTGTTTCGGGAGTATGTTCTTCATTTAATTCCTTAATCCACCCTGCAGACTGACTCACTTTATCAAAATCGAATTTTCCTGTATGTAAAATAGAACTTAACTCTACTTTAGAGTAGGATGTAGGAATGATATCTGCATCTGCATTTAACTTTCTCATGAAACCTAGTATTTCATCTTTATCTACTTCTTGTAACATCTCAACCTTATTAACTATAATAACATCGGCAAACTCAATTTGATCGACTAGAAGATCAGATATTTCACGTGTATCAGATTCATCTGTACCTTGTTTACGATCAAGTAGCGACTCACCTGAAGCATAGTCATCCCAAAAACGATTCGCATCAACAACTGTTACGAGAGTATCAAGTGTACATTTTTTCGTTAAATCAATTCCGAGTTCTTCATCAATATACGTAAATGTTTGGGCAACAGGTACGGGTTCACTAATTCCAGACGATTCAATGACAATGTAATCGATGTCTCCCGCATCAACGATTCGTTCAACTTCTTGCATTAGATCGTCACGAAGGGTACAACAAATACAGCCGTTTTGAAGTTCTACAAGTTTTTCCTCTGTTCTTGAAAATCCATTACCTTTCACAAGCTTCGCATCAATGTTTATCTCACTCATATCATTTACGATTACAGCGACTTTTAAGCCTTCACGATTTGTTAGGATGTGGTTTAATAATGTTGTTTTACCTGAACCTAGATAACCACTTAGTACTGTAACAGGAACTTTTTTCATTTATATATTCTCCTTTTTTAATTGGAATTAAAAACAGTTATAAATAGTAATTATTACGGTTTGTATTTTATCTTTCTTTTTCCTCTTTGTAAATAGAAGAATCATATTTGCCGATGCTTAAATTTTCTCGTTATACTTAAATCTGTAAATTTAACTATATAAGTAAGAAAAATGTTGATAGAAGTCGAAATTTCAGAAATAAAGTTATTTACAAGTGAAAGGAACTCTTTTATAATTGCTTCTAGAGCAAAAATGAATATTAAGCAAATAGGTTTCTTAAATGTTCGGTTTTATTTCATTTGAGACTAAGAGGGAAGTTGGTGCAATTCCAACACGGTCCCGCCACTGTAAGCGATAAGGAAGGTTAGCTAAAATCCACTGTGCAAGTTGCATGGGAAGGGTAACCCTACGTTGATTCGCAAGTCAGGAGACCTGCCTATATTGTTTTTTAAGCTTCCTCGAGGAAAGGAATGTTTAAGCGCAGGCTTTCTAGTAATCGTTTGCTAGATTGCATACATGTTTATTTATTTTTTAATAGACTGGATACATATGTGCCTTTACATTCACGCTTTTCCTTTGGAATAGCGTTTTTTTGTTGCTCAAAAGTAGAAAGGGGTAAGAAAATGAATTTGGAGTTTTTGAAAAAGTGGGGGTTAGCTGTTCTTGTTCTTTTGTTAAGCATGGCGATTATTACAGGTTGTGGAACAGAAGCGCAAAACAATCAAGATGAAGAGGATGTACCTCCTGAAAGCAGTAATGAAGTGGAAAGTGAAGATCTGTTTCCTGTAACGATCATTGATGATGCAGATCGTGAAGTTACAATTGAATCAGAACCAGAAACGATTGTTTCTATCCAAGCTAGTAATACAGAAATTACGTTTGCACTTGGATTAGGCGATAAAGTAATCGGTGTTTCCGATTACTGTAATTATCCTGTTGAAGCGCAAGAGATTGAAAAAGTTGGTGCGCAAGATATGAATGCTGAACTTGTTTTAACTCTTTTACCAGATATCGCACTGGTTACAGATTATCACTATAATACGCATCCAGATATTTTACAGCAATATGAAGAAGCTGGTATTAATGTTATTGTGACTGGAAGTGCTACATCTTTTGACGATGTGTATAGCAAGATTGAAATGATTGCTGCTGCTACTGGAAGCAAGGCTGAAGCAGATGCGCTTATTACTGATATGCAAGAACGACATAAAGTGATCATTGAAAAGGCAGAAGCAACTGTTACGGATAAGAAAAAAGTTTGGGTTGAAGTATCGCCGGCTCCAGATATTTTCACTACAGGTCAAAATACATTTATGAATGAAATGCTCGAATCTATCCAAGCTATTAACGTTGCAGAAAATCACGACGGTTGGGTGAAGTTAACGGAAGAAGAAATTGTCCAACTAGACCCTGAAGTGATTATTACTACTTATGGTTATTATGTAGAAAATCCAAGAGACGAAGTATTATCACGTGATGGATGGGCCGTAGTGCCTGCTGTTAAAGAGGAGCAAGTATTTGATGTCGATAACGACACGGTTACGAGACCTGGCCCTCGTTTAATTGAAGGGGTGGAAACACTTGCCAAACTCATCTATCCGGAAGTTTTTGCAGAATAGAATTGTTTGGTGGTATGTTTTAAGTGGAGGGTTTGTACTAGGTACAGCCCTCCTTGGCTTATTGATAAGCAGTGTTGTCATACCAATTCCTACTATTTTACATATTATCTCCGAAAATGTTTTTAACTTTGGGTGGCTTAATGATATTCCTCTCAATGAAGAAATGATCATTTGGAATATTCGTTTCCCACGGGTTTTACTTGCTTTTTGTGTAGGGGCATCACTAGCTCTCGCTGGTGCAGCTTTCCAAGGTATTTTACGTAATCCATTAGCGGATCCCTTTACAATTGGGGTGTCATCAGGCGCGGCCTTAGGTGCTGTATTCGTACTGTTTTTTCAAGTTACGATTGTAGGTTTAGGGAGTTTCACTCTTCCGGTTGTCGCGATTATAAGTGGGTTTATTACGTTGCTCATTGTATTTGGACTAGTTAGGTTAAGCAGCAGAAGTATGGCTATTGAAACCATTATTCTAGCTGGTATTATCATTAGTGCTTTTATTGGGGCGATTACGTCATTAATCATTTCATTAAGTGATCGGGATTCTATGACACAGATTATTTATTGGTTATACGGCAGTGTTGGAATGAGAGGCTGGAGCCATGTTCAACTCATTTTACCATTTATGATGATCGGGTCATTCATTCTCATTATTCACTACCGGGAATTAAATGCTCTTGCTCTAGGGGAGGAAGCTGCAGATCATATCGGTGTCGATGTGAAGAAGGGGAAAATCAATATTCTGATCGGAGCTTCCTTATTAACAGGAGCAGCGGTAGCTGTATCAGGTTCAATTGGATTTGTCGGCCTCGTTATACCTCATTTAGTACGTCTTATAACAGGCCCAAACCACAGGCATGTTCTGCCACTTTCAATGTTAATTGGTGGGGCTTTTCTTGTATTAGCAGATTTAATGGCTAGAACCATTATTGCTCCTAAAGAACTGCCTATTGGCGTAATTACAGCTTTAATTGGAGCGCCAGTATTTGCGTTGCTTTTGATTAGAGAAAGAATTGGGAGGAGGGATAGAAGTTGATTAAAGTGAAAAATTTAACAGGTGGCTATACAAATAAAACCATTATAAAAGAATTAAATTTAGAAATAAAAAAAGGAGAGTTTTTTGCTTTACTTGGGCCGAACGGAAGTGGAAAAACAACATTATTTAAGCTCATTACGGGGCAGCTGCCGATTCAAAAAGGGGACATTCTTCTATCCGGGATCCCGAAATCAAGGTTATCGAAACTAGAAAAAGCAAAAAAAGTGGCGGTACTAACACAAGAAGTTCATGTTTCATTTGACTATACAGTTGAAGAGATTGTCAGTTTAGGTAGGTACCCTCATCAAAAAGGAGTGCTAAAGCAATTATCAAAACGTGATAGGGAAGTCATTGAAGATGTAATGGAACTAACACAAGTGAGTCAATATCGTCAGAAACAATTCCGGATGATTAGTGGAGGTGAAAAACAACGAGTTCTATTAGCGAAAGCCTTGGCACAACAACCTGAAATTTTACTTTTAGATGAACCGACCAATCATTTAGATATTAAACATACGTTTCAAATGCTAGATTTATTAAAAGAACATCAACAAACGATGGATTTAACGATTTTTGCGATCTTGCATGATTTAAATGTGGCATCGCTCTATGCAGATCGGATCGCTTTACTTCATAATGGCGCATTTTTAGACGTAGGGGATGTAAATACGTTACGAAAAGTAGGCCAATTAAAGAAAGTTTATGAAGTGAATGTAAAAACCCAATCACATCCAACGGTACCTAAACCCCAGCTGCTTATGACACCAATGTACTCAACGTCAAATGAACAGTTAGACTTTAGTGATTCTTATCAAATCACACAAACGAATGAGTATATTCATGTTCAATTTGACAGGCCTCTTAGGACAATTTCTAACGGAGTCATAGGGGATGGAATCCAATGGTTAAAACATTTTTGTAATTTCAATGTCGATAAAAATTATGATTGTTCCGACCCTAAAAAAGATGTACAGATGCGAATGGTAAAGTATCGAATTCCCCATGAGCAAGCAGTTGGATTGATGACGGCTGTGAAACTAGAAGATGTGGTTATGTTAACGAAGGAGATAGAAGGTATTCAAATGTTGGTCATTGTGACAGCCGGTGTGGGGAATGCCGTTGATATCACGACTGGTACATTAACAAGGTCTCCTAGTAAAATCGGTACGATAAACACGATGGTTTTTATTGATTCGCATTTTACAGACGGTGCCCTTGTAAATGCATATATGTCTGCGACAGAAGCGAAAGTAAAAGCATTGCAAGACCTTCATATTAAAGATCCTGAATCTAATACGACTGCAACGGGTACGTCAACAGACGCTCTTTTAATAGCATTAACGCAACAAGGAAAACAGACACCTTATGCAGGATCTGGAACGATTGTAGGAAAAGGAATTGGTGAGTTCGTTTACCAGGCAACAATGGAAGCTGTCAGGAAGTATTTAAAAAGAGTACAGAGGTAATAAGTGATTTTAAAAATGAAGTTTAGAAGGGAGAGTTAGCGTTGACCAATCAAAGAATAGTAATTGCGGGTACTGGCAGTGGTGTTGGAAAAACAACGCTGACAATTGGGTTAATGTCAGCATTAAAGAAGCGTGGGTTAACTGTTCAAGGGTTTAAGTGTGGACCAGATTATATTGACCCATCCTATCATACAGCTGTAACGAAGCGAGCTTCACGTAATTTAGATAGTTGGATGCTCCCAAAAGAAAGAGTGTTGGATATTTTCACTCATGGAAGTAAAGAGTCAGATATTTCAATTATGGAAGGTGTTATGGGTTTTTATGATGGAAAAAATCCAGAAACAAATGAAGGAAGTACGGCTGAGATAAGTATAATAACGAAAAGTCCTGTCCTCCTAGTTGTCAATTGTTCGAGTATGGCTAGAAGTGCTGCAGCAATCGTAAAAGGGTTTCAGATGTTTGACGAGGGTCCAAATATTGTCGGTGTTATTGCAAACAAAGTGGGAAGCGAAGGTCACTTTCATTTAGTCAAGAAAGCGATTGAACAAGAGTGTAATGTTCCTGTTATTGGCTATTTGAAGAGAGAACTAGATATTGAAATCCCTGAGCGGCATCTAGGACTTATTCCTTCTATTGAACGAGGAGAACTGGATCCTTTCTTTGATAAATTAGGAGAATTGATCCTTGAAACGGTGGATATAGACCAGCTTCTTGAGTTATCTGTAGCAGAACCATTAACGGTAGAAGATAACTCTTTATTTTCAGATAAACATGAGAAGTTAGTAAGAATTGCTGTTGCGAAAGATGCAGCATTTAATTTCTATTATCATGAGAACTTAGAAATCTTGGAATCTTATGGTGCTGAGATTGTTTATTTTTCTCCATTAGCGAATGAAAGGTTACCAGAAAATGTAGATGGGATCTATCTTGGTGGAGGGTTTCCAGAAGAGTTTGCATCTGAACTAGCTACCAATCTGAACTCAAAACAATCATTAAAAAATGCGATTGAAAATGGCTTCCCTACTCTAGCTGAATGTGGAGGATTTATGTATTTAACTGATTCAATTCAAACGACCGAAAAGAAAAGCTATCAAATGGTCGGAGTCATTCCTGGGAATGTACAAATGCACTCCCGTCTGCAGGCATTAGGTTATCGAGAAATAACCGGCCAGAATAACAATTTCTTACTTAGAGACCATGTTGCCAAAGGACATGAATTTCATTATTCATCCTTCCAAAGCGCAGAAGGTGATCTCACATATGCTTACGAAACAACAGGTATGCGTGGCCAAAAAAAGGAAGGCTATCTAGCATTCAATTTAGTAGCAGGATACACACATTTTCATTTTGGGGCAAATCCGAGTATAGCCAGAAATTGGATTAAGAAATGTCTAGAGCATAAATCAAGTAGGGAGCAAATAAGATGAATCAAAAAAAATATTCTATCCCACAGTTAAATAGAGATATGGGCAAACAAGTGACTGAATACATAAATACATTAACTAAGCCAATTGGGAGCCTTGGCAGATTAGAAGAGTTGGCTATTAAACTCGCTGAAATGAAAAATGAGGCTTTTCCAACTGTTACAAGGCCGGGAATTCTTGTTTTTGCAGGAGATCATGGGATCGTGGCAGAAGGAGTCTCTGCATACCCACAAGCAGTGACAGAGCAGATGGTACTTAATTTTTTAAGTGGTGGTGCAGCTATAAATGTGTTTAGTAGACAAATAGGTGCAGATCTCAAAATTGTTGATATAGGTGTTGCTACAGACGTTCAGCATAAAGACCTTGTAAAGAAAAAAATTCGATACGGAACGGCTAACTTTTTACGTGAAGATGCGATGACTCGTCAAGAAGCAGAAGAAGCCATTGAAGCTGGTTACTCTCAAGGGATAGAGGTTATAAAAAGAGGTATACAATGTCTCATTCTTGGTGAAATGGGGATTGGAAATACAGCTGCTAGCAGTGCGATCGTAACCGTATTTAGCAACAAAGAAGTGGAGTCTGTAGTTGGAACTGGAACAGGTCTTTCAAGAGAACAATTATTACATAAGGCACAAATCATTGAACAGGCTCTCCAGAATAGGGAGCCTAACCCACATGATCCTATTGATATATTGGCCAAAGTAGGGGGACTTGAGATTGCTGGAATGACCGGTGCGATGCTTGCAGCAGCCGAAAATAGAGTCCCTATATTAGTTGATGGCTTTATTTGTACAGCTTCAGCACTTTTGGCAAAAGCAATTTCAGAAAATATTGTTGATTATATGATTGTAACTCACAAATCGGTTGAGCCGGGCCATGAAATAGCGCTTGATTTATTAGGAAGAAAACCAATTATCGATTTAGGAATGAGGTTAGGAGAAGGTACAGGTGCAGCAGTTGCCTTCCCAATTATTCAATCGGCGACGTTGATGTTAAAAGAAATGGCTACGTTTAGTTCAGCAGGTATTACAAGTAAGAATTAATCATTCTATAATAGGAGGCTTATATGAGTAAAGAAAAACAAACACAACAAGGGTTGACGCTCGTATTTACAGGCGATGGAAAAGGAAAAACAACTTCAGCTTTAGGCTTGGCTCTTAGAGGAGTAGGCAGAGGGTTTAAGGTGAAAATCTATCAATTTATTAAATCGCCGGAACGAACCTATGGTGAACAAATTGCCCTTAAAAAGTTAGGGGTTGAAATGGATCAACTGGGAGTTGGATTCACTTGGACGAAAACTCCTGAAGAACACAGGGAAGCACTTAGACAAGGTTGGCCCAAGGCTAAGGAAGCTGTTATGAGTGGAGAATATGATCTAGTCATTCTTGATGAATTAAACAATGCTTTAGCCATTAATAAATTTCCAATTGAAGATGTTTTACCTTTAAAAGAAGTAGTCGAATTAATTAAAAATAAACCATCACATGTACATCTTGTTATTACGGGAAGAGATGCAAAAGAAGAAATAATAAAGGGGGCAGATCTTGTATCGGTAATTGAAGTTAAAAAGCATTATTACAACGAAGGAGTACCAGCAGTAAAAGGAATAGAATTTTAGAGTAAGTAGAAAAAGGTCGATTTTTACCTTTTCAGTTACTCTTAGCAATTAGAGAAGCCACCGTCGTGTTTAAGCCTTTTAAATTAAACTTTAAGGCTGTTTTCGTAAAGATGGTTGCTATTAGAAAGTTTTTACTCGTAGTGAAATGAAGTGGAAGTCACTCGACTCCTGTGGGATTTAGAGGTAGGGGCGAGACCCCACAGGCGAGGAGGCTCGGCACCTCCCCACGGAAAGCGAGTGACTGGAGCGAAATGGAACGAACATGTGAATACACGCAAGTCCAAAAACAACAAAGTATGCGAGTCAGCCAACTTTTAAAAATGAGTGTAGCGATTAGAGCATGTTCAAAAAAGCTAGGAGGGCAGAGATGAATAAAAAAGCCATTCCGTTAATGATACAAGCGACCCATTCAGATGCAGGTAAAAGCGCTCTAGTGACCGCTTTATGCCGAATATTTGTTCAAGATGGTTGGAAAACAGCCCCTTATAAATCGCAGAACATGGCGTTAAATTCTTATATTACGGTAGATGGAAAAGAAATCGGCCGAGCACAGGGGGTTCAAGCTGAAGCAGCAGGCATTGATGCAACAACAGACATGAATCCTATTTTGATTAAACCAAGTGGAGAATCGCAATCTCAAATTGTTGTTCACGGTAAACCCTATAAAAATATGGAAGCTGGGGATTATCGACAAGATTTTTATCACCAAGGTCTAAAGTTAATCAAAGAATCTTACAGTAAGTTGTCAAATCAGTATGAACGAATTGTGATCGAGGGTGCAGGAAGTCCAGCTGAAGTAAACTTAAATGACCGTGAACTTGTCAATATGAGGGTTGCTCAAATTGCTGATGCACCAGTCATTTTAGTAGGGGATATTGAAAAAGGAGGGGTTTTCGCTAGTTTGGTCGGAACATTACAGCTTCTTGAACCAGAAGATCGAAAAAGAGTCATTGGGGTAATCATCAATAAATTCCGAGGGGACGTCTCATTGTTACAGCCAGGCCTTACATGGTTTGAGGATTATACGAAAATTCCGATTTTAGGTGTAGTTCCATACATAAATAATTTATTAATTGAGGCTGAAGATTCAGTTGTTTTAAGTAATTATTCCACAAAAGTAGATAATTCTAAAGAGTTAGATATTGCTGTCCTACGCTATCCAATGATTTCTAACTTTACCGATGTTGATCCCTTTTTTGAGGAGCCAGATTGCCATATTCGCTTTGTAAATCAAGTCGATCAACTTGGAGAACCTGATTTACTTATTTTGCCTGGCAGTAAAAATACAATAGAAGACATGATGTTTTTACAGGATTCAGGATTAGCGAATCGGATTTTAGATTTGGGACAGAAGGACACGATGATCGTCGGTATTTGTGGGGGGTATCAAATGCTCGGAAACGAAATCTTTGATGACCATGGTGTCGAATCATCGCATAATAAGGTTGAAGGATTAGGTCTGATTCCGATGAATACTACGATGACACAAGAAAAAACAACGGTTCAGTCTAAAGGGATTGCTCGCTTTGGTGGGGTGGAAATTGAAGTTACCGGCTATGAAATACATATGGGGCAATCTCAGTATGAAAAAGATTGTGACCATTTTATTCAGTTGGTAGATAGAGTAGAAGGATCCATCACTCAAGACAAAAAGATAATCGGAACTTATTTTCATGGTATTTTTCATAATGATTTACTGCGAGAAACTGTGCTTAATGAGGTACGGATTAGGAAGGGCTTGTCGCCGATTTATAATCGAGCTTCCTTTGAGAGGAAAAAGCAAGAAGGCTTTGATGTATTAGCGAATGTCGTAAGAGAGAATATTCAGATAGAGCGAATAGATAAACTGATCACTGAATTTCAGGTAAATAAAGGCTAATAACGAAATGATAAAAAAGGAACTAAACGAAAATGGTAAGTATTCTAAGTACATTTAACGATCCCATTCTAATACTATGTTTCATCATAGTAGCTGCTGTATTAGTCGATGTATTCATTGGCGATCCTCGGTGGATGCCACATCCTGTCGTGCAAATTGGAAAGTTAATTACTTTCTTAGAAACTAGGTTAAATAAAGGGGACAATCGAGTAAGAAAAGGATTTGTTTTTACAGCAATTGTTATTGTAACTGTGTTTGTTATTTCCTTTTCCATTGTCTTCCTTGCCTATCAATTACATCCCCTTGCTGGAGTTGCGATTGAAATATACCTTATTTCGACTACGATAGCAATTCAAGGGCTTCGTTCAGCTGCCATTGATGTATTAACACCTTTAGTAAACGGGAATCTAGAAGAAGCAAGAAGAAAGTTAAGCATGGTTGTAGGGCGAGATACAACACATTTACCCGAAAGTGAAATTGTCAGAGGAACGGTAGAGACCGTTGCAGAAAATACAGTCGATGGAATAACAGCTCCATTATTTTGGGCGATGATTGGTGGCGCACCACTAGCAATGGTCTATCGTGCGATAAATACACTAGATTCAATGGTTGGATATAAAAATGAGAGGTTTGTACATTTTGGCCGAACTTCAGCTAAGCTCGACGATGCAGCAAATTGGATTCCTGCAAGACTAACGGCAGTTTCAATGTGGCTTTCTTCATTTTTTGTGAAAGGATCTAAAATGATTCATGGATGGAACATTACATGGAGAGATGCTAGAAAACACCCTAGTCCCAATAGTGGTTGGTCAGAGGCGATGGTAGCTGGATTACTAGGAATACAATTAGGTGGGGTTAATTATTATCATGGTGTCAAATCAATCAGAGCAACAATGGGAGAGCCGTTACGAGAATTAGTACGGTCTGATATAAAAAAAACAATTTTATATATGCATGGAGGCTGGATGTTCTTTTTGTTGATAGGACTGTGCGCTCTTTTATTGATTAGATAGTTTATACGAGGTGAAATGAATGAAGTGGCCCAATCATGGTGGACAACCCGATGCGATAAAACAACTTTTTAACATAGAGAATGATATGAAAACACTCGATTTTAGTGCGAATTTAAACCCATTAGGACCTCCAACTTGGTTAAAGGAAGCCTTAACTAACGCATATGATTCGATTACATGTTATCCGGAACCGACGTATTCTAAGAGTAGTTCCTATTTAGCTAATCATGAAGGCGTAAAAGAAGATCAACTACTGCTAACGAATGGTGGAGCAGAAGCGATATTTTTAGTTGCTAAGTACTTTGAAAATGGAAAAGCTCTAATTGTTCATCCGACATTTATGGAGTATGAACGAGCGTGTCACCACTACAATATTGATGTGGAAGATGTGTACTATGACAACAAAAATGAATTTCAATTACCGTTAACGCTTATCCTGAATAAACTTAAGAATAAAGATGTTATGTTTCTTTGTCGACCCAACAATCCAACTGGAACCGTTGTAAAGGAAGAAGATCTATTAATTTTATTAGAGGAAAGCAAAAAAACGGATACATACATAGTAGTAGATGAGGCATTTGTCGATTTTCTGCCTTCATCAATTCCAAGTCTTACAAAATGGTTAGCGAAATATTCTAATTTGATACTTTTACGTTCTTTAACGAAAATGTATACGATTCCTGGACTGAGAATTGGTTATATGATGGCAAATCAAAGAATCATTCATGCCTTAAAGGAAGAGCAAATTCCTTGGAGCATTAACTCATTGGCAGATGCGATGGTGCCTAAGTTATTAGAAGATACGGTATTTTTTGAGAAGACAAATGCATGGCTCGAAGATCAATCTCATTATTTATCGAATACCTTACCTGCCTTAGATTTCTATATGTCTCCTACTAGTGTAAACTTTTATCTCTTGAAGGACCTGTTGCAACCAAAACAAACAAACGAGCTCTTTCAATTTTTATTGATTCATGGAATTGTAACGAGGCACACTCATAATTTCAAAGGACTAAATGGTGAATTTATCCGAATTGCGATTAGATCGAAAGAAGAAAATGATCAACTTTTATACGTCCTGAAGAAGTGGAGAAAAGAATCGTGCTAGTGTTTATTTCTGGTGGTGCTCGTTCGGGTAAAAGTCAATTTGCAGAGGGTATAGCTGTCTATACTTTTAAAAAAACACAAATCGCAAATAAAAGAGGACGTTTATTCTACTTAGCAACATCGAAGAAAAGCGATGCTGAAATGGAAGAACGAATTCGAATTCATCAAGAAGATAGGTTGAAAGAATGGGTGACCATTGAGGAGCCCTATGACTTCACATCATTTCTGCTAACTTGCCATAAAAGCGATGTTATTTTAGTTGATTGTTTAACGGTTTGGCTGAGTAATGTTATGTTCGATTTACAATATAGCACAAAAAGAATAGATGATACTGTTACTAGGTGGTTAACAATTGCAAAAGAAAGACAACTTCAACTTATCTTTGTTTCCAATGATGTAAATGAAGGGTTCCCCCATTCTTCAGACGGAGTTTTAACATATATGTTTTCGTTGCAACAGATACATCAATTGATTGTTGAACATGCAAACTACGCTATACAAGTTACTGCAGGACTCCCTGTTTATTGGAAGGGGGAAGAAGGATGAAACAAATGATGTTTGGTTTTTTATTGGCCGTTCAATTCCTAACAAGGTTGCCAGCTCCTGTTCAGTGTCCTTGGAACAAAGATACGAGTAAGTGGGCGATTCGAAGTTATCCCCTTGTCGGGATTGTATTAGGTTTAGTAATAACAGTTATAGCATGGTCACTAGAAGCCATTCTTCCGATAAGTATGTTGGTGTTACTTATCATTAGCTTTTGGGTATGGCTTACAGGAGGATTACACTTAGACGGATGGATGGATGTTGCCGATGCAGTAGGGTCAAATGCGCCTCTTGAGAGAAAATGGGAAATTATGAAAGATTCTCATGTGGGAAGCTTTGGGATCATTGCGTTTCTTTTTTTAATGGCATGGAAAGGCATGTTTGTATACAATTTGCTAGACTTTCATTTTGTACTTCATGCTCTTGTTTTTATTTTAGCTTTTTCTCGATTAGGGGCGGTTGTATTAATGATCTTCTTGCCAACTGCAAAACAACAGGGGTTAGCATGGGAATGGAAAAAGAATATTAATTGGCTTGATAGTTTGTATGCTGCTATTCCGATCACTGTGTGTTTGTTGTTCTTTAAGGACTTTCTCTTTTTAATTCCGGCTTATTTATTATTTTTCGTTTTATTTGGTCTTTGGATCAAACAACAATGGAAAGGAACAAATGGGGATTTACTAGGTACTGCTATTGAAGGAGGCGAACTATGGGGACTTCTCGTCACGTGGATTTATTTTTCGTTCGTCATGGGATAACGGATTGGAATAAAGAGAAAAGGTATTTGGGGCATACGGATCGCAAAGTTATAAAGAGTGAGTTGTATCAGTTAACAAAGCTAAAAGAGGAATTGCAAAAAATACATTTTGTTGATGTTTTTTCAAGTGATCTACGCCGTTGTCAAGAAACGTTGTCCTATTTAAATATTGGAGTGCAAACCTCTTTTGATATGAGATTAAGAGAGATGAACTTTGGGGAATGGGAAGGGAAAACCTACGAACAGTTAAAGCATCATACTGCTTATCAAAAATGGCTCGATAATTGGGAACAGTCCAATATACCAAATGGAGAATCAGGCCAGGATTTTCAGGCTAGGATCGACTCTTTTTTTACTGAGTTATTGCAACAAATAGGAGACAATACGATATGTTCTAATCAGCAAATTCTCATTATGACTCATGGAGGGGTTATACGTTATCTAGTCTCAAAATTGGTACCTACACATAACTTTTGGGATCTTGTAGTGAGACATGGGAAAGGGATAAAGTTGTCGTTAGTCTGGATGAAAGGAGAATGGGTATGCAGCTCGTTATCGGAGGTGCCTTTTCAGGAAAAAGAAAAGTCGTAAGAGATATGAAGACAAAATTCAGTTGGCTATCTGCATACGAAGGTGATAGGATTTCTGATTGGCAAGGCAAATGGAAAAAAAACTCAACCCTAGTGATGGAAGGTTGGGAAAAATGGATAGCAAATGAGTTGAATCAAAAAGTAGATGGAAATACGATTCGAAGGGATTTTCAAGCTTTTTTTCAATCTTTGATAGAGGAAGAACAAAATAGAGATAGTGAGATTGTCCTTATTATGTTAGAGGTTGGTAGAGGAATTGTCCCGGTGCAGAGGGAAGAGAGAACGTTAAGGGATCTTGCTGGTTGGATTACACAAGATGCTGCGTGCGTTGCACGAGAGGTTCATTATGTATGGAATGGTTTGGCAAAAAAATTAAAATAAATGGTATAAGCAATTTAAATATTTCCTCTATCTTAAACTATACAGAGTATTGTGAAAATGGGTGATTCAGATTACACTGAGTCACCCATCTTTGTATTTATGTTGATTATCTTAAAGATATCCATTACAATATTCTATAAATCGTAATAATTACGATTAATGAGTGTTGTACAAAGATTGCTACTTTTGATAAAAAATCAGAAGATAAATAAGGGGGAGAAGGAAGTGCTTGAGTGGACAATAATAGGAGGGGGCATCCAGGGGTGCACGCTAGCAAATTATTTACTGAAGTCTAAGCGAACAACACGATCTAACCTTGCCATTATAGATCCGCACCCAGAGCCACTATACACTTGGAAAAGATGTACGAAAACAATAGATATGCCATTTCTGCGATCGCCATCTATTCATCATTTAGATATTAATCCATTCTCACTTGAAAAGTTTGCAAAAACAGAAAGTGGTAAATCATATGCTCAGTTTTATGGACCATACGACCGGCCATCACTTTTGCTGTTTAATAAGCATTGCGATTCGCTTTTTAGTGAAATTGAATTAGTGAAAAGTTGGGTTCAAGGACGAGTTGAAAAGTTAGAGAGGCTAAAGCAACATTGGTTTATTACTCTAGCTGATGGTAGACAAATTGAAAGTAAAAATGTGGTCTTAGCAATGGGGATAAGTGAACAGCCTTATTTGCCTGATTGGGTTAATAAATTGCAGAATCAAGGAGCGAAAATCAATCATATTTATGATGATATGAGAAGTACAGATAGAACAACGACAGATGATACGTTAATTGTCGGTGGGGGAATCAGCGCGGTACATACGGCATTAAAATTGAGTAAAGAAATTCCTGGCAAGGTTAAACTGCTTACAAGACATCCATTCCGTATAAAACAATTTGATTCTGACCCAGGGTGGCTCGGGCCGAAAAACATGAAGCTATTTGAAAAGGTTACATGCTTGAATAAAAGAAGACATATGATTAAAAATGCGAGGCACCGAGGGTCAATCCCAAATGAATTAAAAGTGAAGGTTCTAAGTGAAGAAAAAAAAGGAAGATTAGAAATTGTCGTTGATGAGATAGTTGAAGTCACTTATGAAAGTGATGTAATTCGATTTGATCTAAACTCTACATCAATTGAAACGAACAAAGTATTACTAGCAACTGGATTCCAGACTGCTCCACCTGGGTTTGACTGGTTAACGTCAACTATTGAGAAGGAGGGGTTACGTTGTGCGGGGTGTGGCTACCCGATTGTTTCTGAGAAGTCGTTAGAATGGAAGAATAACCTATATGTTATAGGAGCACTTGCAGAATTAGTAATTGGGCCTGTTTCACGCAATATTTCTGGAGCGCGTAGAGGGGCTGAAAGGATTGTCCAACTTTAATTCTATGTGCATGAAAGTTGTTAAGGTTGGAGTCTGCAGATATACTGTACCAAACATTTTGAGAATTATATGGGAGGCTGCTGAAAAATGGTTGTATACCAGCAGTCTCTTTCTGGCTTGATACAAAAAAGTAACTAAATTAGGAAACTTTAACAAACAGATGTAACCGATGAAGGCTGCATCTGTTTTTGTACGTTTCGTGAACGATACACAACGTACATCAATTTCAAAAGAATTTCACATTTGCATGATAAAATGGTTTTACGTAAATGAAAAAGTAAATCTGTTGAGCAGTACATAAAAGGAGAGTCTGATGAAATTATTTTCCTTCGTATTCTTACTGAGCGTCATAATGTTTGGAAGTGGTTGCAATAAACAAGTAATTGAAGTCCCTCAAACAACGGACCCATTGCTTGTCGTCTCCCATGTAAAAGAACCGACCTTAACATTTATTGATTTAAAACGAGAGCAAGTATTGATGTCAGAAGATAGTCATGTTCCTATTACAGAGATGGTGAATATCGGAGATCAAAAGATTTTTGCTACAAGCCAAAGCGAAGCCTCACTCACGCTTTTTGATCTAAAGGAAGGGACTGTTTCACCGTTTTTACAAATGAATCAGGGACTAACAGCTTTGAGCTTTGATAAGTTGTCTCGAAATCTATTTGTCACAGATACCATGAATGACCAAATCCACCAAATAGACGTCAATACTAAAGAAGTGTTGAAAAGATTTGAAGTCGGATCGTATCCTAATGATTTGCTTTTGGGAACTAATCAATTGTTTGCTTTAAGTAGTGGTGCTAACGAAGTTACTGTAATTGATTTTAAGCAGCAAGAGAAGGTCATAACATTTTCTGTTCTTGATCGTCCTTCTGGAATGTTTTTTGACGGTGAGCTTCTTTGGGTTGGAGGCCATGGCGCGTATGGAGATTTAAATAGGAATATTTTTTCATACAATCCTAAGACCGGAAACTTAGAGAATGAGATTGAAGTAGGGTTAATGCCCATTGCATTTTTTGGAGGGCCATCTTCGCCTTATTTTTATGTTTTGAGTCACGGTGATCATGCTTTATATAAGGTAGACAAGGATATGAATGAAGTTATTGCTTCTATTAAGGTTGGACAAAACCCAAACTATGTAACAGGGAATGATGATACATTAATAGTGACGAACCTTGATAGTGATACAGTCACCATCATTGATCGAACGTCCTTTAAAGTGTTGGACGAACTATTAGTTCCTGCTGGACCATATGCCATTATAATGGAGGAATAAAGATGAAAGATCCTCATCATATTTTACTTGTAGATGATGAAGTGGAATTACTTGAACTCGTAACTTCCTTTCTTGAAAAGGAATCTTATAAGATAACTACAGCAAGAAGTGGTCAAGAAGCCATTTCTCTAATGAAAACCAATTCAGTTGATTTAGTTGTTTTAGATGTCATGATGGACGATATGGATGGCTTTACTGCTTGTGAAAAGATAAGGGAGTTTTCACAGGTGCCAATCCTTATGTTAACTGCAAGAAGTGGTGAAGAAGATAAAGTCAAAGGATTAAAAATTGGTGCAGACGATTATATCGTAAAACCATTTAGTCCAAGAGAATTGACAGCACGAATAGAAGCCGTACTTAGAAGATCCAACCAATTGAAAATAAATAAACAGATCGTAAAGATTCAAGAGCTTGAACTAGATAAAAGTGGAAGAATGATCTATGTAGATGGAAAACTTATCAATGTAACAAGAAAAGAGTATGATTTATTACTTTTTTTAATGGAACATCATGGCCACGTTTTTACGAGAGAACATCTTCACGATAGAATATGGGGTATGGATACGCAAATGGGCAGTTTACGTACGGTTGATACACATATAAAAACATTGCGATTAAAGTTGAAGTCTGCTGAACGGTTTATAAAGACCGTTTGGGGAGTAGGGTATAAGTTCGAGGAATCATCATGAAGAAATGGTCAATAAGAAGAAAAGTTTGGTTAACAATTGTTTCCATTTTATTAATTGTTATTGTTGGTGCTGTTTCGTTAACATTTTTTTTGTATGAAAAACTATATGTAGAAAAACAAGTCGATTTATTAATGTTAGAAGGGGAAGCCCTTGCTGAAGTGTACATGGAACGTGGTGCCAATGAGTATTTCTTTGAACGGTTAGCTTGGTCAGAACAGAGAATTGCAGCCGACGTGACCTACTCAGATGATCCCATGCAATTAGGAAGTGGGATGCCCTTTGAATCTTTTTCTAATGAAAACTTAATTACGTTTGAAGAAAGACAACGGCTACTAGATGGGGAAACCGTTATAATGGTTCGAGCTCATCCTCATTTTGGGCAAGATATTCTTGGTGTTGCTATTCCGTTATTTCAAGAAGGACAGCTTCTAGGATCGCTTATATTATCAATGTCATTGTCTGAAGTATATGAACCGTTCATGCAAATTCGTACAATCTTAATAGTTGCATTAGTCATTATTGTTTCGGTTATTATCTTTATTGCGAATAAAGTAATTAACAATATTACCCAGCCATTAAGTGAAATGAAACAAATTTCAAACATAATGGCAAGTGGAGACTATTCCAAAAGAATCAATCATGTCAATCGAGAGGATGAACTTGGCCAGTTAGCTCACGCATTCAACGTTCTTTCGTCTTCACTAGAAAAAGTGGAGGATAAAAGGAGAGAATTTCTTGCGAATGTCTCCCATGAGTTAAGGACTCCATTAAGTTATATGAAGGGCTATGCAGAAGCGATGGAAGAAGGAATCATCAAACAGGAAAAGGGATTAAAGATTATTCAGAATGAAGCAAACCGGCTAGAGCGTCTTGTGAACGATTTGCTTGATCTAGCTCAACTTGAAGGAGAAACTTATCCATTACAGTGTGAGCCAATCGCATTTGCTCAATTAGTCAGTGATGTTATTGAATCATTTGATTTGATAGCTAATAAAAAAAACATTCATCTGACTCAAAATTTAGATGAAAGTATTATTGTAAATGGAGACTGTGACCGATTAGAACAAGTGATTCGCAACATTTTAGATAATGCTATTAGGTACACACCAGCTTCTAAGGGGGTTACTATTACATTAAAAGAAAACCAAGAATGGGCCGAGTTAGTAATAGCTGACCAGGGGAAAGGGATTCCAAAGGGAGAATTAAAAGCTGTGACAGAACGCTTTTATCGAGTGAATAAATCAAGGACACGGTCAAGTGGAGGAATAGGACTTGGATTGTCTATTGTCTCGCAGATTATCAAAAAACACGGTGGTAAGTTTGAACTTACTTCAAAAGAGGGGCAAGGTACAAAGGCACATATCTTTCTAAAATTAATGTGATAAAAAGTGTAGGCTACTAAAAAAGGTTTTATTTCTTTTTTAGTAGCCTTTAGAACATTATGGGCATAGTGCTAATTTAATTTTTATTTATGAAAAGATTAAATGGAATCGTTCCTTTTCATCTTGCGTAAGATGGATAAAAAGGAGAATGAGTGCTTCCCTCTTTATTTTACCACTAGAAAAAAATAGGCTTTTGTCACAAGTTTGCCTATTTAATCGTATAGTATTAAGAGTAGAGGAAGGAAAGGTGCTCAAACGGAACAGCAAAGGGGTGTACATCATGAGTAACCCGGTTAACTCCCAAAAAAGAGGTCGAATTAATGTTGTCTTAAATCATAAACCAATTGAAAAGATGGGGAAACATGACTCCCTTTTCCAAACTGATCAAGAAAAAGAAGAACATTATACTCTTACGCGGTTTGAAAAAAAACTTGAAGACTATGTTGGACTTGAAGAAGTAAAGCGTCTTGTTCATGAAATTTATGCATGGATTTATATAAATCGACAAAGAGAAGAACAAGGTTTAAGAGCGAGTAAGCAAGTACTGCATATGATCTTCAAAGGAAATCCTGGAACGGGCAAAACGACTGTTGCTAGAATTATCGCAGACTTCCTGCATGAAATGGGGGTTCTAACTAAAGGCCATCTTATGGAAGTAGAGCGTGCTGATTTGGTAGGGGAATACATTGGGCATACGGCACAAAAAACAAGGGAAGTGCTAAAAAAGGCGAGTGGAGGTGTACTGTTTGTTGATGAAGCCTATTCCTTAGCACGGGGAGGAGAAAAGGACTTCGGAAAAGAGGCAATTGATACGTTAGTGAAAGCAATGGAGGATCGCCAACATGATTTTGTTTTAATTTTGGCTGGTTATTCAAAGGAAATGGAATATTTTTTATCGTTAAATCCGGGTTTGCCATCTCGTTTCCCCATATCAATTGATTTTCCCAATTATACAACCGATCAATTGATGGAGATGGTAGGCAGAATGTTAGCAGAGCGTCAATATGAATTAACAACGGAAGGCGAGGCCCATATTCGTGAACACATAAGGCAAATACGTATCGAAAAAGAAAGAACATTCAGTAATGGGCGCTATATACGAAACATTATCGAAGAAGCGATCAGGTTACAAGCAGTTAGGTTACTTAGGGAAAATAACTTTGATCGGGAATCGCTACTAACAATGAAACGAGAGGATTTTAAATTTCATTCATCGCACGTTAAACTTAATTAATAAAAACAAAGCAGCATTAAATGACCTCGGTGTTAAGTCGGGGTCATTGTCATTCATCTAATAAGTTTAATCTCTAGCTCAGTCAATGAGAGGGGCTCCGATAAAGTCGTAACATGACCTTATCGGAGCCCCTCTTATAAGAAAGTGCTAAAAAGTAATGATCTCATAGTGTAAAATGTTCCCCAGTTTTTAAGAAGTATAATGAATTCTCTCTATCATAGACCTTAAAAACTGCTGAACTTCGCTTAAATGCTTCTCAACTTGCCCTGTTAAATGCTCAAACTGACTCCTGCCATACTGAGAAACTTGGTATCGACGTTGTGAACGGGTATCGGCATCTATCCAAGAACCTTTAATTAGGCCTTCATGATCCATTTCTCGAAGGATCTGGTAAAAATAACCATGGTTGTTCATCCAACCAAACCACTGATTCATTTCCCTATATAAAAAGCCACCATGGAGCGCACCTTCATGGATTAGTCGATACAACGTATACCACTGTATCAATGCTCTTACATTAACAATTTTACTAATGTAACGGGACTCATTATCTGTTATTTCTATAGTAGTTTGTTTTGGTTGATTAGGATTGGATAAGGTGGTATTCATTCGTTCAATAATGAGTATAAGTTTTTGTAATGTTGGATAAAGTTTTTGTGAGTAAATATCCAGGTGCTTAACCCCTTCACTACTTAAGAAAAAAACTTTTTTTCTCCCCTGTTGCTTAAAGTCAATCAACTTTTTATTCTGTAATTCCTCAATCGTTTTATATACAAATGTTCTTGAGCGATTAGGGCTTAATTGGTCTTCCCTAGAGCTCTTGGAAACTAGTCGATAAATTTCTGCAGTATGAATGGGTGACTGTTTAAGTAAGTTTAAGATAATAAGGTGTAATACTTCCTTCTGCGTAAAGCCTAATTTATTCACTGAAACTGAATAATTTATCATTGATTCACCATCCTTTCTTAGATACTAACATTTTAACACAGATTTAATGTACTTCAAGCAAGTATTGTGTTATTATCTATATATGTACATAAACCTTTGAAAATATTATTGTGAGAATAACTTTTGTGTCTGATATATAGATTGATTTAGTAATCGAACTGTTAAGGGGGTGATTCTCTTGCCGATTTACAATTAATCTCAAGATGAAAATTGAGATTATTGTTTCTGGTAGGAGTTGAAGTCAGTAGTCAACTAGGATAAGTGGAAATGTTTAAGTATCTATCAGATAAGAAGTTAGTAATTAAATATGAGTAGGTTAGCTGGCCTGAATCTAATTTAGGCTTTTTAAATTTACCTAAAAAAGACTGAACAATACATTGTGGATTTAGAAAATGATAAAGGGGATTGTCAAAATGGCTACAACTACACGTGGAAAAGTATTACGCGAATTAGAAAGCAGAGGAAGAGGTACTTGTCCTTTGTGTGAAAGAAAGCGTATCAAGTTGTTATATGAGTATGTAAATGAAAGCGACAAAAAATTAAAAGTTTGTAAGAATTGTCGTCCTAAAAAGAAATTAACTAAAAAATAAGTGAACGATTTAAAGCGCTTCCCATAGTCTTATTAAGAATTATGAATAGCAGGTGATTTTGCATGCTTCTTAAACGGGCAGTTATGCAAACATGGTTAAAAAGGCACATCACGTCACAAATTAAATATTTTAATAAAAACAAACGTAAGATTACGCAAGAGCTAGCATTAAGTAATAATGAACAATTAATGGATAGTTATATCAATAGATTAACGAATTATAGTGTGAAAGAATTTGAAGGAGGGTTATTTCCAACTATTCCTTTCGTGATGATTAATAGTAGAGTTATTTTCTACGACTCTAATCATAAATGGACGAAAGGTATTACAGTTTGTTACCCAGAACAAGCAAATGAAGAAATAGGCTTAGTTTCTTTTCTTTCTCCTTTAGGTCAACAATTTTTGTTACGGCAAGTTGGAGATAGCTTTATCTTTAACGATAATTGTTTCTCTATACAGAAAATCGAATATAGTTAAGGTTCCTAATAATTTTGACTTTTGAGGTTACATCTCTCCGGATGAATATTCCATGTTGTTATTCATTCGGAGAACGAGTTTGAAAATTAAAAGGAAGTAAGAAATGAGGTTCGGCTATGAAGGAAAGTTTTGCTTTAAAAGATGCAAGAACTCAGTTAATTAACCAACTTGTATACTTTGATGAAGATTTGAAATTTTTTATGGCTGAATACTTTCCAGAAAAGAACACTAAGAAAACAGATGTTGAACGAGCATTGTTTGATTATATCGCTGCAATTGAGGTCTTATTATCCGATTTTAAAGAAGAAAGGCTAAATTCAATTGCCCTGATTGGCAGTAAAGTAGAATTACTATACCTAGACGAAAATAATATTGAAACGTTTATGATTGTCTTCCCTCAACACGCTAATATTGAAGAGAACAGAGTCTCTTTTTTATCTCCAGTCGGATTCCAATTACTACTTGCACAGGTTAATCAAACATATCAACTGAAGCTTCCGGTTGGTGAAGTGTCGGTTTTCGTAAGAAAGATTGAATTTAATAACAGTTGTATAATAGGGTAGCTATGAAAGAGTCAATTTCTCGATAAGGAAATTGACTCTTTGAATTTTTATAAAAGTATAAGATTACTGTACTTTTCTGGTTATTGAGGTCGTAAGTAAGTTTTTCTTCGGTCGCCCCTTTTATTATATTAAGTAGATCCATTCCTTTATGTTGCTTTAATTTTTTAAGCTATTGATAATTCTATAAAATAAATAATGAGTAATATGTATGAGGTATTTTAATGCTAATTTTCTTTTTTTTTCTAGTTCGTGGTATGATGCGTATGTGTGTGTGACCAGGAGAAATGATAAAGGTAAGATTGGTAAGATTGAATAAAGGATGTGGAAATCATTGCAAGAGATTAACCATAGAGAGACGGAAAATGTTGTTCTAGTAGGATGTCAATTAGATGCGGTCAATGATGTTGCATTTGAACGTTCCATGGATGAATTAAAAAGTCTAGTCGAGACGGCCAAAGGCGCAGTGGTCGGGACAATTACTCAGAAACGCCAAAAACCTGAACCTTCTACGTATATTGGAAAAGGGAAGGTCGATGAACTTCAACGTCTTATTGATGAAAACGAAGTAGATACTATTGTGTTCAATGCTGAACTGTCTCCGAGTCAAATTCGAAATGTGCATACGAGAACAAAGAAAACGGTTATCGACAGAACGCAATTAATTTTAGATATTTTTGCAGCTCGTGCTCGATCCAGAGAGGGAAAATTACAAGTCGAACTTGCTCAACTTTCCTACTTACTCCCTAGACTTGCGGGGCAAGGTCTTGCCTTATCAAGACAAGGAGGTGGGATCGGTTCTAAAGGTCCAGGTGAAACTCAACTCGAAAGCGACCGTCGTCATATTCGTCGGAGAATGGATGAGATTAAACATCAGCTAGAAGCTGTAGTTGGCCACCGCGAGCGTTATAGGGATCGCAGGAAGCAAAATGAAGCATTTCAAGTTGCGATTGTAGGTTATACGAATGCTGGAAAATCAACCATTTTGAACCGGTTAGCGAATGTGGATACACTAGAGGAGAACCAATTATTTGCTACACTTGATCCAACAACAAGGCAGTTTACTTTACCAAGTGGAATGGAGATTCTTTTATCAGATACGGTAGGGTTTATCCAGGATCTTCCGACCACACTTGTTGCCGCTTTTCGTTCGACACTAGAAGAATTACAAGAGGCAAATTTACTTTTGCATGTTGTAGATAGTTCTAATCCTGATTATGAGCAGCATGAACGAACGGTTAAGGAGTTAATTCAAGAGTTGGATTCAGAAACGATTCCCCAGTTAATTGTATACAACAAAAGTGAGTTAAAAGGTTCTGATTTTTTTCCAACACATGAAGAAGATTCGATTGAAGTTAGTGCGTTCGATGAAAATGACCTTGAAAGCTTAAAACAAGCAATTGAAGAAAAAGTAATTGAGCAGATGATCCAATATCATGTTGTATTAAAAGCCGAGGAAGGAAACTTACTATCTAAATGCCGTGAAAAGACGCTTGTTAAGAAGCAGCAATGGAATGAGGATACAGAGCACTACGAAGTTCAAGGGTATGTATTACCCAATAGTGCCCTAGGTCGTCAGCTTAGTGTTCGTTCCATTATTGAACCCATGAAAACGAAAGTAGAGGAATAAGGAAAGATGTTTACATTAAAGCACCAAACTAATCTTATAAAAATAGCTAGAGAAGTTGAAGTTCAAATCAAAGAGCACTTTCAAGAGATTGAAGAGATCGCACTTCATAATCAAGCAAAGGTTATGGAGGCTTTTCGGAATCATCAAGTATCCGATTTTCATTTTACGCCTTCAACAGGATACGGATATGATGATATCGGACGAGATACACTTGAATCTATTTATGCAGAAGTTTTTGGAGGTGAGGCGGCTTTAGTCCGCCCTCAAATCATTTCCGGAACGCACGCCATTTCTACAGCTCTTTTTGGCATACTAAGACCTCAAGATGAGTTGCTATACATAACGGGTAAACCATATGACACTTTAGAAGAGGTTGTAGGAATACGTGGCAATGGGAACGGGTCGTTAAAAGAGTTCCATATTGGTTATGATGCGATTCCTCTATTAGAAAATGGTTGGATCGACGAAGCTACAATTAGAACTAAGCTTACCAATAAAACAAAGGTAGTCGGAATTCAGCGTTCAAAAGGATACGGAGATAGACCTTCTTATACAATTGATCAAATAAAGGAAATGGTTCGCTATATTCGCTCCCTCAAAGAAGATGTTATTATTTTTGTTGATAATTGTTATGGTGAATTTGTAGAAAAAAGAGAACCTTGTGAAGTTGGGGCAGATATAATTGCGGGTTCACTCATTAAAAATCCTGGTGGAGGAATAGTAAAAACGGGAGGCTATCTAGTCGGAAGAAGTGATTTAATTGAACTTGCTTCTTATCGGTTAGCCGCTCCGGGTATCGGTGCAGAAGGTGGTGCAAGTCTCTACAGCTTGTTAGAAATGTACCAAGGCTTCTTTTTAGCTCCTCATACTGTCTCACAAGCATTAAAGGGAGCTATCTTTACAGCTGCAACACTTGAAAAGGTAGGGATGAGCACTTCACCTAAGTGGTACGAAAAAAGAACAGATTTAATTCAATCTGTACATTTTCCAACAGCTGAGAAGATGATTGCATTTTGTCAATCAATCCAAAAATGTTCACCTGTGAATGCTCATGTTTCCCCACAACCTAGTCCGATGCCAGGCTACGAGGATCCAGTTATAATGGCAGCTGGTACGTTTATTCAGGGGGCAAGTATTGAGTTAACAGCAGATGGACCGATTCGTCCTCCTTATGTCGCGTACGTACAAGGTGGATTAACATATGAGCATGTAAAAATTGCTGTGCTTTCTGCTGTTGACTCCGTATTGAGTCTAGATGAGGAGTAAAAAAATAATTTATGTGAGATAAGCTGATAATGTTGTCAAACATCAATAGGTGAGGCAATCCTACACTAGTTGACAGCGTCTAATGCATCTAGTAACATTAAATTGCAGTATTGGATTCAATAGAATTTCTTTACATAGACGTTTTAGAAAATGCTCTCACTTAATAAGAGTACTAGTTGAGTAGTTTTACTATTGTAAGAATTAACAAGGTCATTCAGTCTTGTTTTTCTAATAAATTGACTTTGAAAGGGGAGCTACATAAATGGCAAAGTATACAAAAGAAGATATTATGAGCATTGCTCAGGAATCGAATGTACGTTTTATTCGTCTTCAATTTTCGGATTTACTTGGTACGATTAAAAATGTTGAAATTCCTGTTGATCAATTACCGAAAGCTCTAGATAACAAAATGATGTTTGATGGTTCTTCCATTGAAGGATTCGTACGTATCGAGGAATCCGATATGTATTTATATCCTGACTTGGATACATGGGTTGTTTTCCCATGGACACCTGAAAAAGGTAAAGTTGCACGTTTAATTTGTGACGTTTATTTACCTGGAAAACCAGGTGAAGAGCCAACTCCATTTGCAGGGGACCCACGTGGGATTTTAAAAAGAGTATTAAAAGATGCTGAAAAACTTGGATTTACTGCATTTAATATTGGTCCGGAGCCTGAATTCTTTTTATTTAAGAATGACGAGAATGGTGAACCTACATTAGAGTTAAACGATAAAGGTGGCTATTTTGATTTAGCTCCAACTGATTTAGGTGAAAACTGCCGACGTGATATCGTACTAGAGCTTGAAGATATGGGCTTCGATATTGAAGCTTCTCACCACGAAGTAGCACCTGGTCAACATGAGATTGACTTTAAATATGCAGATGCAGTTACAGCTTGTGATAATATCCAAACATTTAAACTTGTTGTAAAAACAATTGCGCGTAAGCACGGTCTTCACGCAACATTTATGCCTAAACCACTATTTGGTGTGAATGGATCTGGTATGCACTTAAATATGTCTCTATTCAACAAAGAAGGGAACGTTTTCTATGATGAGGGGACAGAATCACAATTAAGTGAGACGGCTATGCAATTTTTAGCAGGTATCCTTAAGCATGCAGAGGCATTCACAGCTATTACGAACCCAATTGTGAACTCTTACAAGCGCTTAGTTCCTGGTTATGAGGCGCCAGTATATGTTGCTTGGTCAATGCGTAACCGTAGCCCGCTAGTACGTATCCCATCTTCAAGAGGAGTAAGTACTCGTGTTGAAGTTCGTAGTCCAGACCCAGCAGCAAACCCTTATTTAGCAATGGCAGTTATGCTAGCTTCTGGTTTAGATGGCATTAAGAAAAAATTAACTCCACCTCCAGCTACTGATCGTAATATTTATATTATGAGTAAAGAAGAGCGTATTGAAGAGGGAGTCGAGGACCTACCAGCTACATTAAAAGAAGCAATTGATGCTCTCGTAAAAGATGATGTGTTAATAAAGGCACTTGGAGAACATGCAGTTCAAAACTTTATAGAAGCAAAAGAAATCGAATGGGACATGTTCCGCACGCAAGTACATCCGTGGGAACGTGACCAGTATATGCAAAATTATTAAGAGAATTAAACCCTCGACATGACTCTGTTGAGGGTTTTTTCATTATAGGCTCTATTATATATGATTGGGTTGAGAAACAATGAGGGGGGTTAGCAAAAAAAACTTAATGATATAACTTGTTCATTTCTTCAGTATTTCATAAAGTGTCAGTACTACAAGAAAAGAGCAGATACGCAGATACAAGGACGATTAAGTGTATGTGACTTTTCGGAGAAGCTCTGTTTTAAGACATCTAGAATCCAATTCTGCTTTCAAGATTAAAATGAAATCTATATCTAAATTTAATGTTCTAGCTTTGTAATAAGCCTCTAGAAGAGTATGATCATCTAATATTTTCAGCATAATTAATCCTCTTTCTATAGTTATAATAATATTCGCTTGTAAACACGGAGTTAATTGTAACTTATTTCCGAAAATTATTAAAGAGAAAATTCAAAAAATGTGAACGCTATTAACTATTGTTTATTAACTTGGCTTTGGTTAAAAGGAATAATTAATTTTGAATTCATCCATAGGATTTTGAAGAATTTTCTCTGTTCAGGTACAAATAGACAAGAATGTATGGATTAATTATGTTCGTTTTATACTAATTGTAGATTTAAAGTTCTAAACATACATAGACGGGAGGATTAACGATTATGAAGAAATTTGTAACGCTATTGCTTATTACTTTGTTTGTTAGTTTAATGGGGGCATGTGGAGACGGAACGGCCCAAGAGGGTGAACCAGACCCTATCGAGACTGATGCAGTGGAAGAAACTGAAAACGGAGAAGAAACGACTGATGAAGAAGTGGATGAAGAGGAACAACCTATTGAAGTGGATAAAAGTCTTTTGAATGTTGAAATTACAATTCCTTCTACTTTTTTTGAGGACCAAGATATTGATCAAACGATAGCTGAAGCAAAAGAAGCGGGGATAAGTGAAGTAACAGAAAATGAAGATGGTTCTTTAACTTATAAAATGTCAAGATCAACACATAGAGAGTTATTGAGTGAGTTGGAGCAAGGACTTAATGAAAATATAGAAGAAATAAAAAATAGCGAGGATTATGTTTCAATTGTAGACGTGACTGCAAACAATACTTTCTCTGAGTATACAATGATTGTGGATCAAGTGGCATTTGAAAACAGCTTTGATGGGTTTGCAGCCTTTGGTCTAGGTATTTCTGGTTTATACTATCAATTATTTGCTGGAGTCGAACCAGAAAATTATGAGGTTACAATTATACTTGAGGACGCTGAGACTGGGGAAGTATTTGATACTATTGTTTATCCTGATGATCTCAATAATTAAAAACTTTGGTGCATTGAGCATTCCTTAAAGGAGTGCTTTTTTAGTGCGATCTTTTATCTTGCAAAAATGGGAAGGGGACCAAAAAAAGTCACGCTCTTTTTGGGATCCCCGAAACAATGAACAGCCGGAGCCATTTTATCATCTATTTTCGGCTTTTGAGACAGGCCTTAACCTCGTTGCCTCTAATCTAATTCAGATAAATAGTATCGAACCGACAATCACTAACAAGATAAAAAGAATGAGAATTGTAACAACGTTAATCTTAAATCCGGTATTCTCAAAACCTTTTGTAGGACTACCATAACCATATCCATAGTACATTGTGTTAGCCACCTTTCAATACTCGCATGAGCTAAATAAAATATACGTTAGCCTATGCAAAAAAATCAGTTATGACAATAAAGCAGAAAAAGTTATTTGATATTCTCTTGGTTATTTCTATGCCTGTCAATACATAGACTAGCTTTAGAATGGGTTATTATAGGAGGGGAAATGGTGGATCGAGCATCAATAAGGAGATTTATACTATTGATTTTTGCTGTAATTAATACTGTATTAAACTTACTCGGTTATCAAACGTTCTCAGAGGAATTCATAAATGATATCGTAGCTGTTATTTCAGGTGCTTATTTTATCTGGATGGGTTGGAAAAATAACTATATTAGTGAAAAGGGACGAAAGCAAAAGGATATATTAGAAAAACATAAATTAAGTTAACAACATGAGAAAACCTCTGCTTGCTGCAGAGGTTAACATGGTATAGAGGTAATTCGTGGAGTGATAACCAACCATGTTACTAATATAATGACCGAATTTTTATGGATTATGAGTCGAAAATTCATGATTGTTTTTTGCCTGTTACTCGCTAATAATGAGAATTGAGGTGATAAAATGAGCAAAAAGACAATGTTACTTATACTGTATGTATTGTCATTAATGTTCTTCTTACGGAGTGTTTTTCGGATCTTAGCTCATGAAGGTACTGGTGGTTACGGAATGGTCATACTTAGTGCTTTAGTTATGACGTTTGTATTACGTACATATTTATTGGAAAGAAGACGAGAGAAGGAAAATGAAAAGGTTGAAACAGCATCGAAATAAAGGTGGTGTTTTTGTTCCCCAAAATCTCTCTTAAGTTATCTCTAATAGTAAAACAAGCTTGCTGTCAAGCAAGCTTGTTTTACTTTACTGTATAGTTCGAAAAACACCAATAACTTTCCCTAATACGGTACATTCCTTTAGGAGAATAGGGGCCATTGTTGAATTTTCAGGCTGCAAGCGTATGTAATCTTTTTCGCGAAAGAACCGTTTAACTGTTGCCTCATCATCTTCAGTCATAGCCACAATAATATCACCGTTATTAGCAGTTTGTTGTTGACGGACGATTACCATATCCCTATCGAAGATTCCTGCTTCAATCATACTGTCACCTTGAATGACAAGGACGTATGTATTGTCTTCAGATACAAGGTGTTCTGGAAGAGGTAGGTAATCATCAATGTTTTCAATAGCTGTAATTGGTAGTCCAGCAGTTACTTTCCCTAGAACAGGTACATAAGTAGTTTTCTTATCATGCAAAGCCACAGTATCATTCTCTTGTTCAAGGTTTAACACTTCAATTGCTCTTGGTTTTGTCGGGTCTCTTCTAATATAGCCTTTCTTTTCAAGTCTTGAAAGATGACCGTGAACAGTGGAGCTTGAAGCAAGTCCGACAGCTTCTCCGATTTCTCTAACCGAAGGCGGATATCCCTTCTTTTTAACTTCAACTTTAATAAAATCTAGTATTTCAAGTTGGCGCTTTGATAGTTTTGACATAAATACACCTCATTACGTTCCTAATTAGCTAAATTGTACCATGCGAACATATGTGATGCAAACATTAGTTCTAAAAAGGGGTTGACACAAATGTTTGTTCGCATTACGATTATATACGAACAAACATTCCTATTAGAGGTGGATACAATGACCAAACGATTGTCAAGTCAAGAAATTTTTATTGTAGTTACAGCTGTTGCTGCGCTGCTGTTTATGTATAGTACCATTATTTTTTCTGCTCCTTCTATAAATGATTCACTACATAATGAAGAGGAGAAAGAAAATGTATTAGCTTATAGCTCCCATCTGCATCATTCCATACACCAACAACAGGATATAATTGAACAAATGGAAGGTAAGAACAATGAATAGAACGGTTATCTATTGTCGAGTCAGTACTGATAAAGAGGAACAAACCTCTTCTCTCGAGCGACAAAGAATAGAATTAAAAAAATAGCGAATGAACACGAGTTTGAAATAGTAGATATTATAGAAGAAAAAGCTAGTGGATATGATGTCGACCGTGATGGAATCTTGCAAATGTTGGACTACATACAAAATGAACAAATTGAAACTCTTTTGATTCAAGATGATACTCGCTTAGGAAGAGGACATGCAAAAATTGCGCTCCTTCACCAACTACGAAAGTTAAATATTCGTGTACTAACAATACAAGACCAGGGAGAACTAGTACTCTCCGAAGCAGATGAAATGGTTTTAGAGATTGTTGGTGTTGTGGAAGAGTTTCAACGTAAGTTACATAATAGTAAAATTAAACGAGGAATGAAGGAAGCAATCAAGAATGGTTATCGACCAGAAAATAACTTAAAAAAAGGGCAAGGCCAAGGGGCAGGCCGTACGAAAAAAGAAGTACCTATAGAAGAAATTATTCGACTACGTCAAATGGAATTAACTTTTCACGATATCGCAGCTATGTTACGGGGCTTTGGGTATGATATATCAAAAGCAACTGTTCATAGACGATACCAAGAGTATCATCAACAAAAAAGTAAACAATGACAATAACCCTTTCTAGTTGAAAACAACAAATTGTTCATGTAAAGTAAGGAAATGAATGTAGTTGAAAGAGGTGCCATTAGATGCTATCAAAAGAAAAATTGGCTAGAATAAACGATTTAGCAAAGCGTGCTAAGACAATTGGGTTAACAAAACAAGAAGAAAAGGAGCAACAATCGCTTCGTAAAGAATATATCCAAACATTTCGTAAATCATTTAAAAATCATCTACATAACGTTACAGTTGTTGATGAAAATGGAAATGATGTTACACCAGACGCGTTAAAAGAAAGCAAGAAAAAGAAAAATAGACGAATGCATTAGGGTCTCCAAGTTCTATTTTTGGAGACTTTTTTCGTATTAATGATCCTTCATTTGTATGCTTGTGAAAATTAAGGATAAAGTATAAGATGAAAAAGATAGAGAAGATTTCAGTTAATTTTGGAAGGTAGGGATTTTTACGATGACGAAACTAGTAGATCAGCTTGCGGTTAACACGATTCGTACACTATCAATTGATAGTATCGAAAAAGCAAATTCAGGACATCCGGGTATGCCAATGGGAGCTGCCCCTATGGCATATAGTCTTTGGACGAAATTTATGAATCATAATCCAGCAAACCCAGAGTGGGCAAATCGAGATCGATTTGTATTATCAGCTGGACATGGATCAATGCTCCTTTATAGTCTGTTACATCTAACTGGGTATGATTTATCATTACAAGATTTACAGGAATTTCGTCAATGGGGAAGCAAGACACCAGGTCATCCAGAATACGGACATACTCCCGGTGTTGAAGCAACAACAGGTCCATTAGGACAAGGGATTGCTATGGCTGTTGGGATGGCTATGGCAGAGCGTCATTTAGCAAGCACTTATAACAAAGGTGATTTTAATGTAGTTGATCATTATACATATTCTATTTGTGGAGATGGAGATTTAATGGAAGGTGTTTCTGCAGAAGCAGCGTCTTTAGCTGGACACCTTAAGTTAGGTCGCCTTGTAGTTCTATACGATTCAAATGACATTTCATTAGATGGCGATCTTGATATTTCATTCTCAGAAAGTGTAGAGGATCGCTATAAAGCATATGGTTGGCAAGTCATTCGCGTAGAAGATGGTAATGATTTAGATGAAATTAATCGGGCCATTGAAGCTGCGAAACAAGACGAGCGTCCAACGTTGGTTGAAGTTAAGACAGTTATTGGATATGGATCTCCAAATAAATCAGGTAAAGCAGCTTCTCATGGAGCACCACTTGGTAAGGACGAGGTTGCACTAACTAAGTCAAGTTACGAATGGTCACATGATGAAGAATTTCACATCCCGTCTGATGTGAGTGAATTGTTTGCAAATGTGAAATCAGAAGGTGCGAAACAAGAAGACGAATGGAACCAACTTTTTGCGAAATATAAAGAGGCGTATCCAGAGCTTGCAGCTCAATTTGAGCGTGCTACAAGTGGAGAGCTACCAGAAGGATGGGATAACGAGGCGCCTGTATATGAGGCTGGTTCAAGCATCGCGACTCGTTCTTCATCAGGAGAAGCATTGAATGCATTTGCAAAAGAAGTTCCAGAATTGTTTGGTGGATCGGCTGACCTTGCTGGATCTAATAAGACTTATATGAAAGATTTAGGTGACTATTCACGTAACAGTTACGAGGGTCGCAACATATGGTTTGGTGTTCGTGAATTTGCGATGGGAGCAGCTGTAAATGGTATGGCCCTTCATGGTGGTCTAAAAGTATTTGGTGCAACATTCTTTGTGTTCTCTGATTATTTACGTCCAGCAATTCGTCTAGCAGCTCTTATGAAGTTGCCAGTTATTTATGTTTTCACTCATGATAGTATTGCTGTAGGTGAAGACGGTCCTACACATGAACCGGTCGAACAACTGCCTTCATTACGTGCAATGCCAGGTTTGTCTGTTATTCGTCCTGGTGATGGCAATGAAACGGTTGCTGCTTGGAAGGTGGCTCTTGAAAGTAAGGACACACCAACTGCACTTGTTTTAACGAGACAAAACTTAAAAACGTTAGATCATACTGCTGAGCTTGCATATGAAGGTGTTAAAAAGGGTGCCTATGTTGTTTCAAAGTCAAGTGGTGAGACAGATGTTCTGTTACTTGCAACTGGGTCTGAAGTAACGCTAGCAGTGGAAGCGCAGGCGGTTCTTGAAAAAGATGGTATTCATGCTGATGTTGTTAGCATGCCGAGTTGGGATCGCTTTGAACAGCAATCACAATCATACAAGGATGAGGTTATTTCACCGAATGTTAAAGTTCGTCTAGGTATTGAAATGGCTTCTCCATTAGGATGGTCGAAATATGTAGGTGACCACGGGGATGTTCTAGCTATCGATCAATTCGGAGCATCTGCACCTGCTGCAAAAATTTTAGAAGAATATGGCTTCACTGTAGAAAACGTAGTTGCAAAAGTAAAAGTATTACTACAGAAGTAATGCTTTAATAAACTGACTCATTAAGTTAATTGTAGACTTATTGGGTCAGTTTCTTTATTTTCGACAAAAATAGTGGTTATCTTCTCCGCTTTAAGACAATCATTTTACTAGTTTTCTCGTATACTAAAGAAAATAAAATGCGAGAGGGTGTCCTTGATGAGACATTATGAATTGTACATTTTTGAAGAAGATGTTGCTCGTCAATATTACGGACAAGAAGCAAAATTATTTTATCTCTTTCTAGAACATGAAAAAGCAAGAAGCTCACAAAAGGAAATACTTAGGAAGCAGATTGAATACATTACAAAGCCAATCCCATCTTTGTTATTGCAACAAAAATTAAAACAAAACCTCACAAAAATAGAAGTGTATAAGAAAAAGAAAAATACGCATATAATTGAGTTAACTGATCGAGATTCAAAAGCAGAGCTTGTAATAGGGTCGGATGCCCTCTACTTAACTGCTGATGGTTCCTTTGAAGTTGAGACGATTTTCTTTGAAATATTGAGAAAATGCGAGCCGGCATTTTTTGCTTTTAGCATTGAAGACCATCGTTATGGTTGGTTAAAACCATTAAAACAAGAAGATTTTCTAAGAACAAATCAAGTTTAAGACCACGTGTCTATGTTATTTTTCTGAAGTGCTTTTAAAACCTTTGTCATTAAGCTATAATAGATAAGGTTGAATCGGGATAATCCTGATAGGTTAGATAGCACGAAGGAGGACGTTGGACTTATGTGGATTCATATTTTAGGGTATACACTAGCTGTTGTTGCAGGTATAGCAATTGGCTTCTTTATCGCACGTAAGACAATGATGTCTTATTTGAAAAAGAACCCACCGTTTAATGAACAAATGCTTCGCGTCATGATGATGCAAATGGGACAAAACCCGTCACAAAAGAAAATTAACCAAATGATGAAAGCAATGCAAAAACAACAAGGGAAATAAGCCCGTATCTATTGGGATAAAAGCATTTTATGATACCTTCAAGTTAAGTGCTCTGTTTAAGTGTACTTAATCTTTCTACATAAAAGATGCTTAATCTTCTCTTGTGTCAAAATAAGCCACTCTTCTGTTAAACGAGAACAGAGGACGTGGTTTTTTTGTTGTTGTAGTGACAATCAAGACAAGTGTTAAAACTTAAAATGAAAGAACAAGTTCCTATAGTTACAAAAAAACATATATAAAGAGTAAAAGACAATAGGGGTAGAATAGATAAATGGAAAAACAAAATAGCCGTTTTAGGTGGGTTATATTTGCTTCTGTATTATTTACTTATTTAGTAATATCGAGCCAAAGAACTGCTTCGGGATTGATTACTGACCAAATACTGTTGGAGTTTAATATAACTGCGACGACCGTTGGGTTACTTGTAAGTATCCAGTTTATTGTGTACACGGGATTGCAAATTCCTATGGGTTTTTTGGCAGATCGTTATGGTCCCAACTTCTTTCTAATTATGGGGGCTATCCTGACAGGTCTTGGTACCATCATTTATAGTATAAGCGTACATGAATGGACCTTAATCTTTGCTAGAATATTAATAGGTACGGGTGATGCAACTATCTGGGTTAACATGGTATTAATATTAAGCCAGTGGTTTAATGCTAAGGAATTTACACGGTTAATTGGTGTTGCCGCAATGACAGGAAGTCTCGGTTTTCTATTGGCAACCGTCCCTTTCTCCTTATTGATTGACCTCTTTGGTTGGAGAGTCGCTTTTTTTTCAGCAGGACTACTTCTTTGTTTATGTGCAGTTCTTCTTATTATTGTACTTTTAAAAGAACAACCTTTATTTATAAAAAAAGAGCAACAAAGAGAAAAACCATTAGTTCTACTGAGAAGAATCTTTTCGAATCGGCAAGCATGGGCTTTGTTCCTTTGTCATTTTGGGATCGTAGGGACATATGTAGGGTTTATTAGTTCGTGGGGCGTACCCTATGGGATGAATGTATATGACCTGTCAAGGGTCGATGCCAGTCAGCTTATTATGATAGGTCTGATTGGTGCACTTATTGGTGCTCCTCTAGCTAGTTGGATTTCCAGTCAATTAGAAATGATTAAACGGCCATATGTGGTTGTACATTTGATACTATTATTTAGTTGGTCAATCTTTCTTCTTTTTAATGGCGCACCACCGTTTTATTTGTTAACGACTCTTTTCTTTATTATTGGGCTTGCATATGGGGCGAATGCATTAACATTCGCTGTCGTTCGTCAGTCTTTCCCTATAAAAGAATCTGGTATTGTTTCTGGTTTTGCGAACACGGGTGGTTTTTTAAGTGCTGTGTTGTTGCCAAGTATTTTTGGGAAAGTATTGGATCATTTTCAATCTGTTTCGGGGAGTATATTTGATGGTTTTTACTTTGCTTTCATTACTCCTGTTATCTTCTCGATAATTGGCTTGGTTGGAGTACTTTTAATTAAAGAGAAGCACTAGTTATAGGAGGGCCGGGAAAGTCTTATATGAAAATAGTGAAAAAAGAGAATCTATTTCACTTTGAAAATTGATTCTCTTTAGCATTTTCATAGTGGTTTAGTAAATGATCCAACTCTTGGCTAAGGGTTAGCACAGCTTGTGACGAAAGTCCTTTTATAAGAGCGAGTTCAATTAATTCATTTCTTTTTCTTTCAATATCAGTAATTAATCCTTTACTCATAGGGGATTCCCTTCTTCTTTAAATCTTGTAATAATTATACAAATTAGTCATTTGATTTACAACCACTTCTATTAGAAAGAATGCAAAATGGGTATTTTATCAATATGTATGATCGCAAATTATTATTAATTAAAATCAATTGAAACCAGACATGCTTTCCTGTATCTTTAAAAGGGACAACTTCTTCACGGTAGTTAAGAAAGGGGTGAGCAGCTTTGAATGACATCTATGTATGGGTGACAACTGTTGGAGCTGTTGTGATGGCAACATTAGCAATTATCGTTCGATTAAAAGCTACTAAAAGGCCAGTATCAGTGAAGAAAATTATCCTACCACCTATTTTTATGTCCACTGGCTTTTTTATGTTTTTATATGAGCCGGCACGACCTACTTTTTTACAAGTCATAGAAGCAGTTGCAGTGGGAATGGTTTTTTCAATACTGCTAATAAGAACATCAAAGTATGAAATCCGAAACGAACAGATTTATATAAAAAGATCAAAAGCTTTTGCATTTATATTAATAGGGTTATTATTAGCACGAATCTTATTTAAAATGTTAATAGGAGATTCAATACATATCGAGGAATTGGCAGGGATGTTTTTCCTACTTGCATATGGCATGATAATACCTTGGCGAATTTCGATGTATATTAAATTCCGAAAAATAGAAAAGGAACTTAATCATTCTCTAAAAGAGAAAAACGTTCCTGTAGAAACATAGGATGATGATTAGAGTGACTTTACAGAGGGGTCTTTAGAAAGGTCTGAGCTCAAGTGTAAACAAAGTACAACATATTCGAGTCAGACCTATTAAGTAGCTATTCGTTACGATCTTCTTTCGAAAGTCGTTTTAAAGACTTTATTTTTCCGTGAGGATTTTGAGCTTCTTTCCGTGCTCTAAATTGACGTTCTTTTTGACTCTTTGATTGTGTCATATCTGTTTGCTCCTTTGTTATGAATTTTTCGAGCTCATTGTTTAGTTTGGCTAATCACGCTTCGACTATCCAGAAAGAGTTTGTAAGGAAAATAAAACCACAAAAAGAGAGAATTCTCACATAAGGTTCGTCCATGTATGGTCAGAACCTATTGAGGGAATCTCTCTTTTTTGTGAAGGAAGTCGCTTGTAACACTATTTCAGGCGTATACCGCTGCTTCTTTTTGTATTGCTGTTGATTCTTTATGATGATTCTAATAAATCTCGGTATGGTGTCATATCGATATTCTTTTCACGGAGCTTTTTTTTCAGAAATTTATGATCTCGTTTTGGCGTAGCTAATATATATCCTTTAATAATATAGTCTTGCGATAGATGGTCGATATTATCTTCCAAAGCAAGTTCACCAATTTTTCCAGCAATTTTTCCTTTAGCCACATCACGGAATAGTTCAGGGACAGGTTCAACCAATTCATTCAATAACTGGCGTTGTTCTGCATTCCACAGGTGGAGCGTTTTCTCAATATAATAGTCTTGCCAGTCGAGTATCGATTTACCATCTTCTTTGGGAAGTTTTTTAAGAAACTTCCGAAACATAAAATACCCACCAATAAACATAACCGTTATTAAAAAAATCGTCCATAATACAATGAACCACATAAACCAAGTAGGCATCTTTTTCACCTCTTCTTTTTCATCATTCTTATCCTACCATAAAAAAGGAGAAACTGTGAATAGGTTGTATTTCCATAAAAGATGAACGTTTGGTAATATTAGATAGAGGTGATAACAATGTCATATTTAATTGGTTATGCATTCCACATGCTAGTCTCTGTTTTGTTTTTTGTACTTATTCCATTTCCTTACTTAATAAAGGGGAGTTTATTAGACAAGGCCGGGCAATTTGCCAAGCTACTGAAAATATATAAACGCATTATTTGGCTTGCTCATGGTGGTGTCATTATTGCGCTTATTTCTGGTTTTATGATGACGAGTCATTGGTTAAGCCCATGGTTAATAATCGTAATCCTAATTTGGATAGCGCTTAGTGCAATGTTGGGAATGACTGCAAAGATGGTTCGAATTATTTTAGAAAAAATAGAGACAGGAACTGAAGCAAAAGACGAAATCACAAAATTAAGACTGTACAGTTTCTTACTTATGATTGCAATACTATCGATGTTTATGATGAAAATAATTTTATACATATAATGGAAAGTAGTAAAGTAGTTTTAAGAAAAACATTCTAATTAAACAATAGCAAGACCTTTAAAGATGTCTATACTATTAGTAACAATAGTGATTTTGTTTAAGGAGGTCGAGTCATGTTAATTGGTGTACCTAAAGAAATAAAAAATAATGAAACTCGAGTTGCAATGACGCCAGCAAGTGTTAAGACGCTTGTACAAGCAGGCCATCAAGTAATTATTGAGAAGGGTGCAGGGCTTGGTAGTGGTTTTAATAATGATGCCTATATACAAGCTGGGGCTGAAATTGAAGCAGATCCAGTAGCCATTTGGGAAAAGGTTGATATGGTTATGAAAGTGAAAGAGCCACTGCCGTCTGAGTATGCGCATTTTCGCAAAGGGTTGATTTTATTTACTTATTTGCATTTGGCCGCTGAGCCTGAGCTTGCTAAAGCATTAGTTGCAAAAGGAGTAACCGCTATTGCTTATGAGACGGTTCAAGTAGGTCGTACATTGCCCCTCCTTACGCCCATGAGTGAAGTGGCTGGTCGGATGGCTGCACAAATAGGTGCGCAATTATTAGAAAAACCAAAGGGTGGTAGGGGAATTCTTTTATCAGGAGTTCCTGGTGTGAAGCGAGGGAAAGTAACAATTATTGGTGGAGGAGTAGTAGGGACGAATGCAGCCAAAATTGCAATGGGATTGGGTGCTGACGTGACGATTATTGATTTAAGTCCAGACCGGTTACGACAACTGGATGATCTATTTGGTACAGATATCCAAACGATTATGTCAAACCCATTAAATATCGCAGAAGAAGTGGCTGAGTCTGATTTAGTTATTGGTGCTGTACTTATTCCAGGAGCAAAGGCTCCTAAGCTTGTAACAGAAGAAATGATTCAATCAATGAGACAAGGCTCTGTTGTTGTCGATGTGGCAATTGATCAAGGTGGAATTATTGAAACGGTTGACCGCATCACTACACATGATGAACCCATATATATAAAGCATGAAGTGGTCCATTATGCGGTTGCTAATATGCCTGGTGCGGTACCGAGAACGTCGACAATTGCCTTGACAAATGTTACTATTCCGTATGCTCTTCAAATTGCAAATAAAGGTGTGAAACGTGCACTGAGGGAGAACCATGCACTAGAGCTAGGATTAAATACAGCTGCTGGAGCGGTTACCTACCATGCAGTTGCCAAAGATTTGGGATTAGAATATTTAGATTCTACAGCTGCATTAGAGAAATTATAATAATGAAACGAAGCAGACCGAAATTGGGTTTGCTTCTTGTTGTTTATACGGACATGCAATAATAATTGACTTACTATTTAAACAATTTATGATAAATTACACATTGTTTCCTTTTACTTAGCGATGGTATGCTAAAACTATAAAAATAAAATCTATCGAGATCTTACTGTAAATTTTTAACTACGAAATGCAAAATAGTTTTGATTATAGCAAATAATATATTTGGGTGAGGTAAAGGATGAATATTACAGAAATTGAGTTTGAAATTCTAGATAGAATCACAGACCCGTTCTACGCAGTTGATCGAGATTGGAACTTCACTTATTTTAACAAGGAAGCAGCTAAAGTACTAAAACAAAATCGCACAAAACTTATCGGAAAAAGTTTATGGACGATTTTTCCTAAAACAACTAATCGTTCTTTGTATGAGCAATATCATAAAGCTATATCTGATCAGAAGCCGACTTCATTTGAAATGTATTATCCTCCGTTAAAGTTGTGGTTTAGTATTAAAGCGTATCCATCTGTGACGGGCTTATCTGTGTATTTCCGGGATATAACTAGGCAAAAGCAAACCACTTTTACGCGCGAACAGCATTATCAATCCTTATTTGGGAATAACCCTGACGCTGTTTACTCTTGTGACTTAGAAGGGAATTATTTGAGGGTGAACCCTGCAATGGAGCAACTAGTTGGGTATAGTGAAGAAGAGTTATGCAAAATTTCTTACATGCCATTAATTGTTGAGGACGAAATAGAACATACAAATCGCTTGTTTGTTCGAGCAACTCATGGAATTACTCAAAATTATGAAACGAAAATGCGACACAAAAAAGGGCATGTTATTGATGTGAAGGTCACAAATATCCCGATTATTATTGATAATGAAATAGTTGGAGTCTATGGTGTTGCTAAAGATGTAACGAATCAAAAAAGAACAGAAGAACTGCTGGTGGAATCTGAAAAGTTAACTGCAGTGGGACAGTTAGCAGCTTCAATTGCACATGAAATTAGAAATCCACTCACTTCAATTAAAGGTTTTCTGCAACTAATTAAGTCGACTGTTAAAGAAGTGCGTAGTGATTATTTAGACATAATGTCCGATGAAATTACTAGAATCGAAATGATTACAAGTGAACTTCTAGTACTTGCCAAGCCCCAAGCTCTTGACTTTCAATATGAACGTTTAGACAAAGTTATAGAAGATGTAGTCATGCTTCTTAGCTCGCAAGCATTAATTAATAATGTTGAAGTCGTAACCAATATTGAGGAATTACCAGAAATAAAGTGTATTGGGAGTCAGTTGAAACAAGTATTTATAAACTTAATCAAAAATTCTATTGAGGCAATGCCTAATGGTGGAGAAGTAAACATTACTGCAAACCAATATAATAAAGATCAAATTATAATACAAGTTATAGATCAGGGAAGTGGAATTCCGGATGAGTTTCTTGCTAAAATTGGCACACCTTTTTATACTACGAAAGAAAAAGGGACGGGTCTTGGTTTAATGACTGCATTAAAAATTATTGATTCACATAGTGGGGTCATGGATATTTCGAGTATACCAAAAAAGGGAACGATGATTGATATCTATTTACCTATAGAAGCGAAAGTGGAGATTGAGGAATAAAGTTAATATAAGTGAGCTATAGGAAGATGTAACAAATATTATAAAGTAAACAAGAGGCCGTTTGTATGAAAATGTACCTCTGTTGTTTGTAAAATGGATATGAAAAAAGGGGTTATATTAATGGATCAAGAGAATGCTTTGTCGGTTTTACAGCAGCTTCGAAATGGAGAAATTGACTCTTATCGGGTAACGAAGGAAGATTTTCAAGTTTTTCGGACAACATTATTAAAGCAAGAAGATGCAATTAATTTCCGTGGTAACGCTCAGCATGGTGGTGAGACTATTTATACGTATGAACCTGGATGGACAAAATAAGGATTTGATGTGATAAATTACAGAGCTTGTTCATACAGTAAAACTATATGAATCTTTCAAAGTTAGTACCTGTTACTTTTAACGGGTACTTTCTTTATTTTCTCTGTGAAAAACGAAAGGAGGAGGGAGAATGTTTTATAAATATGAGATAGGAGCATTCATTTTAAGGTTGGTGCTTGGTCTCACATTTTTTTTACATGGACTAGCAAAGTTTCGAGGAGGCATAGAAAATACCTTTTTTCATTTTGAAAGTTTAGGTTTTCCAGGTTTTACAGCGTACGTTGTTGCAGTGATTGAAGTAGTCGGTGGTTTAGCTCTAATAGTGGGATTAGCTACGCGCTTTGTTTCTATTTTGATGGCGTTCATTATGCTCGTTGCTATTTTTTTTGTAAAAGCTGCCTCTGGATTTATTAGTGGTTATGAATTTGACTTACTGTTACTTGTTGTCTCTATTCATTTAATCTTAAATGGCAGTCGCTTATATTCAATCGATTCGGTTCTATTCAGAACGTATTAAAAATCTCCTACTGCTTGCAGCATAATAAAGAAATAGTTGTAAATAATAAAAAGGAACTAAATCAATTATTATTTTACAAGCATAAAAGGAGACAAGAAGATGACGGTGAACCTAGCGATAATTTATTATAGTTCAACGGGTACGAACTATCAATTAGCACAATGGGCAGAGGAAGGTGGTACGAACGCAGGGGCAGAAGTAAAAGTCCTAAAAGTGCCTGAACTAGCTCCCCAATCTGCAATTGACCAGAATCCTGCTTGGAAAGCGCATGTTGAAGCAACAAAAGATGTTCCAGAAGCAACATTAGATGAATTAGAGTGGGCAGATGCAATTATTTTTAGTGTCCCAACTCGTTTTGGTAACATGCCAGCTCAAATGAAACAATTTTTGGATCAAACAGGAGGATTGTGGTACCATGGAAAACTGGCAAACAAGGTAGTAAGTGCTATGGCATCAGCCCAAAACCCTCATGGAGGTCAAGAGGCGCCAATCCTTTCGCTTTATACTACTATGTATCATTGGGGTGCAATTGTTGTCGCACCGGGCTATACAGATCCGAGTGCATTTGAGACTGGTGGAAACCCTTATGGTACAAGCGTTACGATTGATCAAGAAGGAAATATGCAAGAAAAAGTAGAACCTGCGGTAAAACATCAGGCAAAGAGAACAGTAGAGATTGCTAAATTAGTAAAAAAAGGTAATTAGAATTTTGAATTAAATGTTGAATAGAATAATATAAAAACAAGTGTAAAATCGTAATGATTTTACACTTGTTTTTTTGTGAGGGAATTTATCAAGCTTGCAAGGATTTTGTATAAAAAAGTAGAAAATGTATAAATTGTGAAAAAATATGGAATGGAGGATCATATGAATCAGGAGGACTTTTTAGTACAAATTACAGATTTGCAGCAGCCCTTTTTCAATGCGCTTGCTGCTGTGTTTACATTTTTAGGAAATGAGGAATTTTATTTTTTAATTGTCCCAATTGTTTACTGGTGTATCAGAAAGCAAACAGGTTTTCGCTTGTTCTATATTTTCCTATGTTCAGTGACTATTAATGCATTTTTAAAGATTACATATGCAGTCCAGCGACCGATTGGAACAGAAGGAGTAAATTCAATTTTTGTTGAATCAGCAGAAGTAGGCAGTCATTATCCTTATGATTCATTTCCGAGTGGGCATGCTCAGGGGTCAACAACGCTTTGGGGGTACCTCGCATATTTAGTAAATAAACCTCTTTTTTGGATTTTTTCGATCTTGCTCATAATTTTTATTTCATTGTCGCGTCTTTATACAGGATTACATTGGCCAACAGATGTAGTAATAGGTGTTGGCGTAGCTATGCTTGTGTTATTTATTGCCATTCGGATACAAGAAACGTTGACAGAACTTCCTCAAAAGCATAAGTGGGTGTTAGCGGCAGCAGTTCCAATTCTAATCGTATCGTTTTTTCCTGAAGAGGAAGGTGTTAAATATGCAGGGTTCTTGTTAGGGGCCGGTGTTGGCTATTTATTGGAAGCAAAGACTGTTAAGATGATGATATCTAAAGAGTTATCAAGAAAAATAGCTGCCTATGTGATTGGTGTTATTGGTTTGTTTGTACTTCAGGTGGGTTTGAAAGTAATTTTTCCAGAAACAATGGTATTTGATTTTATTCGCTATACTTGTATTGGAATATGGGGTTTAATTGGAGCACCTTATCTATTTGTGAAGTTGAAAATTTATCGATCTGATAACGTAGATTTTCCCAAAGGACAAGTATCTGTCTAATTTAAAAAGTAGTGGTGTGACCAGGTTGGCTCACCACTACTTTTTTGGAATTTTTTTGGCTCCTTATTATTTATAATTGCATATGATATTGCATCTAGAATGAAAGTGAAGCGATGAAAATGGCGACTAATAAAAATAAGAAAAAAGCAGCTCCGAAAATGACAGCAGCTGAAAAATACCAATACACAGTGAAATTAGTTAGCTCAAGTACATGTTTTTCTTGTAAACAGCAATGTAGGAGGGGGCTTGCTTATTTAGAAAAAATGAGTAAGCCTGGTGTCATTGGAAAAGGAGTACCTTGTCACTTGACGAAAGGGAAAGCCTATAAATAGTTTGAATCTTAAGAGGCGATTGTCATGTTGCGCCTCTTTTTAGATTGGCTTAATGATGAAAGCAGTTTAAATTGTGTTACTATAAATATAACTAATACATGAAATGTCAACTTTATATTACTGTTGGAATGATTTCACTTGAATTTCACAAATACCTAGTAAGCTTACTAAGAACGATTTAGAAATAGTTAATTAGTTATTATCAGTCGAGGTGACGAAATGATGAAGAAAGTATTCGGGGCTTTAGTAGTTGCAGCTACAATGTTAGCAGCATGTGGAGAAGGGGACAAACAAGGTACTGGAGCATTTGATGATGAGTTGACACCAATTGAAGTGGAGTTAGTTGTTCCAGAAAAAGCTGAGCCAAAAGAGATTGTAACCTTTAGTAGTACCGTTACTCAAGGGGAGAATGCAGTAGAAGATGCAAATGAAGTGGTTTATGAAGTTTGGCGAGAAGGAGGGAAGGAGAATAGCGAGCTTATTGAACATACATATCAAGAGGGGCATGTGTATTATCTTGACTATCAATTTGAAGAGCAAGGTTACTACCACGTACAAACCCATGTTACTGCGCGTGGGCTGCATCGGATGCCAACAACTCAAATTCAAATAGGTAAAGCTAGTATAGGAGAGAAAACAAGTGAACATCAGCATGATGAGCATGATTCAGAACTAGGTCACCACGCCAATCATGCTGCTGTTGAGCTAGAAACGGAGTTGACAACGGACCAACTTCTTGTTGAAATTATTGTTGAAAATTCCTTATTTGAAGAAGGGCATGTTACACTTGAACTTTGGCAAGAAGGCGATAAAGAGCATAAGTGGGTGGACTTGAAAGAAATAGGTGAGGGAGTGTACACACTCGAGGAAATAGAAGAGTTTTCAGGTGAGTATTTGGCTATCGTTCATATTCAAGATGATGAAATACATGAACATAAAGACATCCTAATTGAATTTTAATTAAAAATATGGCTGTCACAACAGTGAAACGGTATTGCAAGGTGACAGCCAAAGTGATTAAGCCGATCGACAAAATAAGAAGGTAAATATTTACGCAGAATTTCTTCTTACTTTACGGATGTTGATTTTTTTTATTTTTGAAATGTTCAAAACGTAATTGTCATCCGTAACAATACAGTCTTCTCCGTTAATCTTGAGCCGGTACATATCTTTTCGAATATCTGATTTAGTAGTGAAATTAACTTTCTGCCCGCTGGAAAATTCAACGGAGACTTGAAATTTTTTCATACAAATCAGCTCCTTAAAGAATTTAATTCTACACATCGCCTTACAATCCTTCTTATTTAGAAAAAAACAAAAAGTAAACATAAAAAAAGACATGTTTTGTCAAACGTGTCTTTTTATTATTTTCATTCATTATTAAGTGTATTGCTTATGAAGGTATTTTAGTATACATAAGTGAATATTCTCGAGGCTCATAGTTAAAATTTAAACACTATTAATATTGTTAGAATACTAGTATATAAAATGAAAACGCTTGCAGGGGTGTAGGGTAAGAGGTATAATGTTCTATAAATGCTATATTTCACCTATTAATAAGTAAAAAGTGAAAAAAGAAAGGGTGCATTTTAAATGGTAACCACAGATAAATTAATTTATGAATTTAAGGAAAAATTAAATAGAGAACTAACTAAGGAAGAAATTGAATTTATTAAGTGGATCATAAATGTAAAACAAAATGAAACGAATGAGTACTCGGCGTAACCCCTATATACCAAGGTTACTCTTATTGTTTTCCCTTCAATCTAAAGGGGACAAATGAACAGCATTTACACTAACTTTTAGAAGTTAACTTCAAAGTAGTAAGTACGTAATCTCCTCTAACGAAAACCTCTCGATTACAGGTTCTTCCAATTGTATACTTATCCTTATAAAAATCCATCTAATCTGAAAGGACTATACGTATCAATAGAGTGTGACATTACCGCACCTGATGCGGGGAACTGCTTTCTAAATTCTCTACATGCATTAACACGATAATCATTTAAGTGAGTGATTTTTGGATCGTATTTTACGAGAACGTCAGCCATCACAGAAAGGGATGTGTAAAATTCCTGATGTTTTTCGTCATATCCAGAATCTAAAACAATTACGTCGGTGACTTTTACCGTACTGCTTTTATATTGTCTTATTGAGTTTATGCGATGTTCAAATTCTTCTTTATTTATTTCTTCTTTCATAAATAAATAGATACTCGCTTCACACACAGCTTTTCCTCTGTACATGTAAAAAACCTCCTAGATCTCTGCTGCTATTTTAGCAGACCTAAATCAATGGAGGCAAACATTTCGTTATGCTGCATTCTGGAAAGGTTTTCTGTAACGATGAAAGACAAAGGAAAATACACTGTGTATTAGGTGGGTTACTACGTAGAAGAGAGGGAGAACAATGAAAAAAAACAGGAAATATGATTTTGAGACAAACGCAATTCATGCAGGATATAACTCAAGATTACACATAGACAGCTTAACACCCCCTATTTACCAAACTTCAACATTTACTTTTTCAACATTGGATCAGGGGGCTAAGCGATTTGCTGGTGAGGACGAGGGTTATATTTATTCAAGATTGTCTAATCCTACTGTTTCCATTCTAGAAGAAAGAATGGCACAACTAGAGGAAGGGGAAGCTGGCCTTGCGTTTGCCTCAGGTATGGCTGCTGTATCTGCTGTATTAGTTAAATTGACAAAAGCCTCTGACCATATATTATGTTCAAAAGGTGTTTACGGTTGTACCTTTGGTTTATTGAAGATGCTCCAAGAAAAGTATAACATTGATTATACCTTCTCAAATTTAGCAACCGAAGCAGAGATATTATCGAATATACGTGAAAATACAACTTGCATTTATATTGAGACGCCGATTAATCCGACTATGAAATTAGTGGATTTAGAATTAGTATCTAAGATTGCAAAAAAGAAAGGAATCAAAGTGGTTGTAGATAATACTTTTTCAACTCCCTATTTACAAAAGCCATTAGAGTTAGGTTGTGACATGGTCGTTCATAGTGCAACTAAATACATCGGGGGGCATGGGGATGTTGTAGGGGGAATCGTCGTTGGAGATGCAGGTACAATTTCTGATTTGAAAATGACGACACAGAAAGATATTGGAGGTATAATGTCTCCATTTGATGCGTGGCTCTTAATTCGAGGATTGAAAACGTTGGCTCTGAGGATGGATCGACATTGTGAAAATGCGCTAGTACTAGCTGAACATATAAAAAGGCACCCAAAAGTCAAAGCTGTATACTATCCTGGAAATCAAGATAACCCTGATTATAAAATCATGAAGCAACAAATGAAAAAAGGGGGAGGTATTCTTTCATTTGAAGTTGATGGTAATTTTGACCAAGTCATGAAAGTAGTAAATCGTTTAGAACTAATTAAGATAGCTGTTAGCTTAGGTGATGCTGAAACGCTTATTCAACATCCTGCATCAATGACGCATGCTGTTGTTCCTGAGAAAGTCAGAAACGAAATGGGTATCACAGCAGGGTTGCTTCGTTTATCTGTTGGACTTGAAGGTTGGGGCGATATTTGGTCGGATTTAAAACAGGCATTGGATAAATTGTAGGTAGGAATGGCTCGACCCCGGCGATGCATGGTATTTTTGAAAAGGTGAGACCGTCAATAAACGGGGTCGTTATTACTCCTTGCGTTTTGATCTTCTTCTTTTTCCTTTATAATATCTTCAATAATTCGGGAATGAACGGTTGCCCAAGATCTCTCTCTAAAGTGAATGCTTACACTTATAATAACGGCTGTAATGTAGATAAAAACAAAAATTAACCAGAGATAGCCATCATCATTTTCAAAAAACTTCTGTACTTGATTCCCAAAAATAAACAGAACCCAAGGAATAGCCGTTACAAGAATGGGAATTAAACCGGAGCCGTTTTTCTCTTTAATGATCCAATAATGTATATTTCCAAGTGTCGACACATCCATGGAATCATAAAACTTTTTAATATCTTTTAATTCTTGTAACTCTTTCACATCTTCTGGCTCTAATCCTTTTCCTGTCTTTCTCCTAAGTTTTAAATAAAATTTGTGTGCGTCTCCTCTGAAAGAAAGCATAAACCCCTCCACTGTTAATAAGTTAATTAGGTATGTTTGTTACTGAAAAAGAGTCTTATGATCAGCTTTGACAGTTATTTGATTAGATAAACTTTTAACCTTTTTTTAGATTCTATTGTTTTTACCCTTGCACAGGATGTCTGTTTTTTGTCGAGCGAATGTGATTAATCGAGTAACTTAATAGACGAAATCAGACCACTTTGCCAAAAGCAAAGGGAAGGTTTAACTAGTTCATACTCAGTTCACATTTATCCTATATATTGAGTTAATAAATAATAGAGAATAACAATTTCACGAGAAAAGGAGTATGATAAACCGTTATAAAGAATGTCTTATTGAAGTTTCCTGCTCTATTATCAACAATATAAATAAGAACGAATGTATGATTGAATCATCTCGAGCTACGGTAGAACCGTCAATTAAAAGAACAATTTTGATTTATGAAGGAAATAATGTATTTTTTTTCAAGCTTATATAAAGTTTGTTCCTATTTAGCTCATTTGCTGAATGATACAATATACGATGGAAACAGTTTCTTTAATAGAGTAGAGTTGCAGAAGTAATAATATTACTCAATTTAAATCATTAGTCTATTAGGAGGTAAGTAGTGAGAATGAAAAGTAACAAGAAGATTACGATTGGATTTATCCTTATGGTCTTTCTATTACTAGTAGGTTGTAGCTCAAATACAACTGAAAATAAAGTATTAGCAGATGAAGAAGAACAAGCGCCAATTCACCCTGTTGAAGTGAGTGAGGTGGCAAAAGGAGCCCTAACAAATGAGTTGAAATTAACAGGCCATGTTATGGCAGGCTCTCACATGGCTGTGCTTCCGATGTTAACGGGTGAAGTAAAAGTGGTTCATGTTGAAAATGGGGATACAGTAAGTCGCGGGGATGTTTTGTTTGAATTAGATGCTACTGATATTGATTTAAATATATCTCAAGCTCGTGCCGGGCTCGAGGCAGCTGAAGCAAGTTTAACTAGTGCTAAAAATATGCGTGATCAAGGCATTAGACAGGCTGAACTTCAATTGCAGCAAGCAAGAGATGCATATGAAATGATTGATGGGATTGAAGATCCTACTGATGCCGTTTTAGAAGACGTACCAGAAGAATTGCAAGGAGTTTTTACTAGTTTGTTAATTGGTAATATGCCGACAGAACACGATAAAAAGCAAGCTGAAACAGCTGTAAAGCAAGCTGAAATGGGCTTAGAGCAAGCCAAGTCTAATGACCAAGTGAAAGCAGCAGAAGCTTCAGTGAAACAAGCGGGAATTTCTGTAGAAATGGCAGAACAACAAAAAACACATGCTGTAGTGAAAGCACCGATGTCAGGTCAAGTCACGGGTCTAAATACAAATGTAGGTCAGATGGCTTCTCCACAAGCTCCTCTTATGCAGTTAGTGCAAATGGACGAGCCAATTGTTGAAGTGAATGTAAATGAAACAATGTTACCAAACCTTGATGCGGGGCAAGAAGTGACGGTTCATATTAAATCTTTTAATCAGACTTACGAAGGAACTATTAATTATGTTAGTCTTGTGCCTGCTGAGCAATCAAGGTCATATCCAGTAGAAATTGAATTGTCTAACCCAGATGATAATCTTCGAGTTGGGGTATTGGCTGAAGTATTGATTAATACGTCTGATAGTGATAGTGAAGAAATACTAATACCAGCTTTAGCTGTTACCGAAGAAGATGAGGAAACTTTTGTTTATGTCACACCGGATGGGGAAACTGTTGAGAAACGAGTGGTCGAAATTAGTGGTGAAACGGCTAATGAATTTGCCATTGAAAATGGGTTAAATGTTGGTGAATACATTGTTGTTAGAGGAAATCACCAGTTATATGACGGAGCGTTCATTAATATTCGTAACGAAATTGAGTTAAACATTGAACAAGTTATCGAAGAAGAGCAGGTAAATGCAGAAGATAGTGAAGAACAGGAACAAGAGGAACTTGAAGAACTAAGTGACAGTGATGAAAAATCGCAAGTAAAAGGAAATGAATAACGGAGGTACAATAGTTGAAACTGATTAAAGAATCTGTCAAACGACCGGTAGGTGTCATTATCATTGCTTTAGTGATGATGATATTAGGCGCAGTTTCCTTAACGGGATTAAAAGTTGATTTAATGCCTGACATGGACTTGCCGATTGCGGTTGTGGCGACACCGTACAATGGTGCTGCTCCTCAGGAAGTGGAAAACCTAGTTACACGTCCTCTAGAAGGAGCATTAAGTGCCACAGAAGGTTTAGAAACGATGCAGTCGATTTCTGCTCAAAATCAATCTATTATCATGCTGATGTATGATTTTAATACTGATTTAGACACTGTTATGTTAGATTTGAGAGAAAGGATTGATATGGTCCGGCAGGTGCTCCCAGATGGATCGGGTACCCCAAGTGTCATGCGTTTTGATCCGAATCAAATGGCGATTATGCAAGTGGGGATCTCTGCAGACATGGATTTAACAAGGCTTACTAATATCGCTGAAGACAATATTATTCCAAGTCTTGAAAGACTCCCGGGTGTCGGACAAGTTACGTTAACAGGGGCACAAGAAAGGGAAATTGTTGTTACGCCAGATGTAACGCTTCTTCAAAATTATGGAATTACGTTATCTCAGTTATCACAGATTATTGGTGGAGAAAGTATGAGTGCTCCAGCCGGTGAAATTGAGCGAGGAGGCCAAGAAGTACCACTGCGAATCGTAGGTGATTTCCGTTCACTACAGGATATTGAAAATGTTAATATTCCATCCCAAACAGGTGGTACGATAAAGTTGGCTGATATTGCTGAAATTAGTGATACATACCGAGAGATGTCGTCCTTAGCTTATGTTAATGGAGAACCTACTTTAAGCCTGGATATTGTAAAACAAGGTGATGCCAATACAGTAGATGTATCAAATGCTGTTTCAGGTCAATTAGAAAACATAGAAAGTGATTTGCCAGCAGGAGTATCGTTAACAAAAATTATGGATTCAGCTGATTTCATAAAGGAATCGATTCAAAGTGTAGTTATGAATATGATTCTTGGTGGAACAATGGCCATCATAGTCCTGTTAGTTTTTCTAAGAAGTTTTAGGAGTACTCTCATTATTGGGATATCAATCCCAATTGCGTTGATATCAGCATTTACATTGCTTTATTTTTCAGGACAAACCATCAATATCATTACTTTAGGTGGTTTAGCCTTAGGGATTGGGTTATTAGTAGATAGTTCAATCGTTATTTTAGAGAATATCTACAAGTACCGCGAAAAAGGTTATAGTCGTGTCGAAGCAGCGAAAAAGGGAGCATCAGAAGTTTCTTCTGCTGTTATTGCGTCAACCTTAACGAGTTTAGTTGTGTTTGTTCCAATTGTTTTTACAGGTGGTATTGCTGCGGAGCTCTTTATGCCACTCGCTCTTACAGTCGGTTTTACATTATTGGCGTCTTTGATCGTTGCTTTAACGATTGTACCAATGTTATCCGGTCTGTTATTGCCAGAAATGAAGATGCAAGAAGATCCTAAAGGGGTAGCGAAGCTAAGTGCAAAGATTGGCCGGTTCTTTGAACGTGTCGATAATCTTTACCGTAATGTTTTAAATTGGTCAATCCATCATAAGAAAACAATCGTATTCGGTACGCTTATTTTGCTTATAGCAAGTCTAGGTGGGGTAAGATTAGTTGGAGTGGAATTAGTTCCAGCTTTTGATCAAGGAGAAATTGCAGCTAGTTTTGAAATGCCTGAGGGTACTAGTATAGAAGAGACAAGAGAAACGGTCATCGAGCTTGAAGAGTATCTATTAGACACAGGAGTTACAGAAGTTATTTATACCTCAGTTGGTGGTGGGGGGATGATGGGAATGGGTGGTGGAGATTCTAATAGTGGAGACCTATACATCCGCCTAGCCCCCACGAGTGAAAGAACTGTTACAACAAATGAGATCATAAACGACTTTAGTGAATTTGCTAAAACAATCCCAGACATTGATCTAAGCGTTATGGCGTTTGAGAGTGATGGTATGGGAGGAAACCCAATTGAAATTGAGGTGCGTGGAGAAGATTTTGATACGCTAAAATTAATCGCTGATGATATCCAGGATATCATCAGTGAAGTACCTGGTGCGACAAATGTCACGCATTCAATGGGAGAAACAAGACCTGAGGTGCAAATCCATGTAAATCGAGATGTTGCTGCACAGTACGGATTATCATACGCCGAAGTGATGCAAACGGTAAGAAATAGTGTGACAGGTATAGTTGCTACACAGATGAGGGTAGAGGGACAAGAGATCGATATAACGGTAATTCTCCCTACGGAATATAGAGAGAATTACAATCAAATTCAATCTCTTCCTTTATCTACACCAACAGGAGATATCATAGCGCTATCAGATGTTGCTGACTTTGTTCCGGCTGATGGACCAACTGCAATTAATCGTCAAGATCAAACGCGAGGGGTAGCTATTACAGGAGATATCATGGACAGAGACTTAGGGAGTGTTATGTCTGATATTCAAGTGGAGTTAGATCAATATATTTTCCCTGAAGGATATGATTATCAAATAGGTGGAGATTTTGAAATGATGATGGATGCATTTATTGATTTGACTCTTGCACTAGTGCTTGCTATTTTCCTTGTCTATGCCGTTATGGCATTCCAGTTTGAAAAGGTCATGTATCCATTTATTGTTATGTTCAGTCTTCCGGCTACCTTTATAGGGATCATATTAGGGTTCGTCTTGACAGGAAGACCGTTGAGTGCACCTGCCTTCATTGGGGTCATAATGCTTGCTGGTATTGTTGTAAACAATGCGATTGTGTTAGTTGATTACATCAATAAGCTACGAGATCGTGGATTGAATAGAATAGAAGCTATTTTGGAAGCAGGGCCAGCAAGATTGCGTCCGATTCTTATGACCATGATGACGACCGTATTAGCGATGATACCACTTGCTATTGGAATTGGTGAAGGGTCAGAACTCCAAGCGCCAATGGCAACGGTTATCGTATTCGGATTATCTTTCTCGACATTCATTACGCTACTTCTTGTACCTGTTATGTATATATACACTGATAACTTTACGAATTGGTGGAAAGGGTTATTTAGTCGTAAGAAGAATCGAAGAGTTGAATTGGATGACGAGTAGTTACTAATAAAAAGTAGTACGACAATCGAGGTGTCCCAAGGATTCATGTAATCTTTGGGTACCTCTTTTCTTTCCTTCAAATGTTGTTTCCTCTGTGTAATGAGTAGTCTATAGTTGAACATAAAAATTAATTATTGAAAGAGTCATCTAAATTTATTGTTTGCGACTAATTAATGTTAGAATGTTGGTATAAATATTCTTCCGGTTATTTAATTGTTTCGACTAATATATAATAGGATTCAAAGTTTTATTTTATACATATACTAGATAATTGCTAAAGGGAGAAAACGTAAAAGGAAGGTACTATATGTCAGAACAAAACATTACGAGGATTACATTAGAGGATAAAGAGCTTATTCTTATTGGAACTGCACATGTATCAAAGCAAAGTGCAGAACAAGTTAAAGAAGTTATTGCATCAGAAAGACCAGACTCTGTATGTGTTGAATTGGATGAACAACGGTATCAATCCATTAAGGAAGGTAACAAATGGAAAGAAATGAATATATTCAAGGTCATTAAAGAAAAGAGAGCAACACTTCTATTAATGAATCTTGTCATCTCTTCCTTTCAAAAAAGAATGGCAAAGCAATTTGGGATTAAGCCAGGACAAGAAATGATTCAAGGGATTGAATCCGCGAAAGAAATAGGAGCTGATCTTGTCTTAGCTGACCGGAATATTCAAATAACATTTGCTAGAATCTGGCACAATGTAGGGCTTTGGGGAAGAGCGAAACTTCTATTAGAGATTATTTCTAGCGTATTTAGCAAAGATGAAATTTCTGAAGAAGAATTGGAGAAAATGAAGTCCAAAGATATGTTGAATTCGATGCTTCATGAATTCACGGTCACATTTCCGAAGTTAAAGAAGCCTTTAATTGATGAGCGCGATCAATACTTGGCTCAGAAAATTAAAGATGCTCCAGGTAAAAAAGTAGTTGCTGTTTTAGGAGCTGCACACGTTCCAGGGATTAAAGAAGAAATGAAAAAAGATCATGATTTAAAAGCATTATCTACACGACCAAAAAAATCAATGGCGCCTACTTTAATTGCTTGGATTATCCCAATATTGATACTAGGTATTATTGGTTATACGTTTTATGCGAATCCGGCTGTTGGTGTGAATCTAACAATGAGCTGGATACTATGGAATGGTTTCTTTGCAGCGATTGGGGCGATTATCGCACTGGGTCATCCTCTGACGATTCTTACCGCTTTCATTGTTGCGCCGTTGACTTCTTTGTATCCACTACTCGCGGCTGGTTGGTTTGCCGGCTTTGTAGAAGCATATATTCGCAAACCAAAGGTAGGAGATTTTGAGAACCTTTCAGACGATGTATATACAGTGAAAGGATTTTGGAACAACTCCGTCACGCGGATTCTACTCGTTGTCGTATTAGCTAATTTAGGTAGTTCATTAGGGTCATTTATCGGTGGTGCTGATGTTGTAAGAATGTTTATTCAAAATATTTTAGGATCTTAAAAAGTGTAGGAAGTAGAATGAAAGCCTCAGCATTATGTTGAGGTTTTTCCATTTCCTTTGGAGTGATTTACGAAAAATAACATATAGTCTTGGAGATAAGTGTGGGCGTGTTACATTTGTGTTACAAACCTCTTACTATTGTCGTATTTTCATATTTTGAATCGAATTTTCTTCTCTGTCATTGTATAATAAGAAAGTTGAAAGATAATAGAATCATATTGAGGAGGATCCTAACATGATGGAATGGGCGTTAGCCATTTTGTTTGGGGCAGCAGTAGTGTTGCTCATTTTGTCGTTTTTAAAATCTAGACAAGCATCTAATGAAAGCAAACGGGAAATGGAACAGTTTTCTATTTCGATTATGGAAGAAGTCCATGAGCTTCAAAAGAAAATAAGAAACTTTGAATTAGATGCTGAGATTTCGACGCAGGAATCAGACAAGCAAAGAATGTCTCCTAAGCAACGAATCTTATTACGCGAAGTACTAGACCTTCATAAGCGTGGATATTCAATCGAAGGCATTGCAGAAGAATCGCAGTTAACGGAAAATGAGGTAAGATTATTGCTTTCCCCTTATATCGAAACAAAGGGTGAAAGGAGAAAAGTAGCAAATGACAGCTAATACAATGCGCAGTTTTGCCTTTGGACTTATTGTCGCAGCAGGTGTCACTGGTGGAGTATACTTTCTTGGTACAAGTGAAGAAACAAAAACACAAGCTCAAGAAAAACTCTCTATAGAAGAAATGCAAGGTTTATTGGCGTTAGAAGGATATGTAATTTATTCAGACGAAGAGTGGCAAGAAGAGCTTTCTAATGTTCGAGCTGAAGCATCCGAAGAAGTTGAAGCTTTAATGGAAGAAATTGCTAGTCAAGAGAATAAGGAAGAAGAAAAAGAAGAAAGAGAAGTAGAATATCACACGAAACTAATCTTAAATGTGTCATCTGGTATGACAAGCATAGACGTAGGTGAGGCACTTGTTCGTGCAGACATTATTGATAGCTCGATGAATTTCTTCAATGAAGTTGAAAAACGAGGTCTTGCAAACGGGCTCCGTCCTGGTACATTTGAAATTACTAGTGAGATGTCGCTTGAAGAAGTCATCTCAACGATATTTAAATAAATTTTGAAGCTATAGGAGAAAGATTGAGAAGGGATCTTTTTTCTGTAGCTTTTTTTGTATTGAAGTCGACAAAATTTGTAAAGTTAAACATCAATGGTAGCAAGTGGATAAAAAAGGTATTAAAATAGGAACTAGAACATGTAAAGCAAAGTGGGGGGTAAAATGAAAAAGATCCAAACGTACATATTTTTAATAATTGCTAGTGTTATGTTAACTGGTTGTTTTCAGAACGATGATGAGAGCCCTGAAGAAACTCTAGTAACCTATATTCAAGCTTGGGAAGAACATGAGTATGAACAAATGTATGCTGTAATTGATCAAATTTCACAGGATGAGATAGCAAGTGGGAGTGTTTCTTTTACTGAGAAATTTTCAGACCTCCATGAAGAGATGAGTGTTTCTGCAATTGAGGTGAGCTATGAAGAACGAGATTTTGAAGAGGAAGAAATAGACTTAGAAACAGTGAGTGAACTTACTTATCCAGTCAATATTAAGATGGAGACAGTAGTTGGCCCAATCGAATATGATTCGAAAATTGATTTAGTCAAAGAAACTGTCGTAGCAGATGATGATGAAGTTGAAAAATGGAGCGTTCTGTGGCAGCCTGATCATTTATTTATAGGCGTTCAATCAATAAATGATGAAGTGGTTTATGAAATAAAGAGACCTGAAAATCGAGGACAGATTTTTGACAAGAATGGTGAACCTTTAGCTATAAATGGGCAGTTTCGTCGAATTGGATTTGTATATGAAAAAAGAGGAAATATTGACGAAGCAGTTCAAGAGTTGTCTGAAATTCTTGGGCTTGAGGAAGAGATTGTCCATGAACGGGTGATTGTATACGAAGAAAATCCAGATTGGTTAGCTCCAGTGATGGACGTTCCAATGGAGGACGAACGTATAGAACAGCTTCTTACAGCGAATATTCCTGGTGTTATGATTGATACAAGGCCGGGGCGTGAATATCCGTATGCAGGTCTAACAGGGCATTTGACAGGATATATTCAAGAAGTCAATGCTGAAGACCTTGAGCGAGAAGACTGGTCTGGTTACGCGGCTGGACAGTATATAGGTCGACGTGGACTTGAGTTGGTGTATGAAAAGGAACTTAGAGGCGAGATCGGTTTTGAAGTTCGTGTTGAAGATAATACGGGTGCAACACGAGATGTAGTTATGAGTCAGGATCCAAAAGACGGAGAAGATCTCTTTCTAACAATTGATGTGAACTTACAGAAAAAACTGTATGATGCGATAGGGGACGAGGCAGGTGCAGGTGCTGTAATGGAGCCGGGTTCTGGTGAAGTCGTTGCTCTAGTAAGTAGACCTATATTTGATCCAAATCAAATTTACTTAAATACGAGATCGGAAGAACGAACTGAGTGGATGGAAGATGAAAGAGATGTTAATCCAATTCGGTTTAATCGCACTTATTCTCCTGGCTCTGTGTTTAAGCCATTTACCGCAGCGATTGGGTTGGAAGAAGGGGAGATCGATCCAGACGAATCCCTTCATATAGAAGGAGAGCAGTGGCAAGCTAGTGATAGTTGGGGAGGTTACCAGGTAACTAGGGTAAATCCAGAAGTGTCAGATGTCGATCTAGAGACAGCGATGAAGTATTCTGACAACATATATTTTGCTCAAAAAGCTCTGGATATCGGCGAAGATTCAATGACAGCTTGGGCTAATGAGCTTGGTTTTGGGGATGAATTTCCATTTGAATACCCATTAAATGCTTCTCAGATTGCAAATGAAGGACTTGATAATGAAATACTTTTAGCAGATACAGGTTATGGACAAGGTGAATTACAGATTAGTCCTGTTCATTTGACGGCTTTATATTCAATGTTCGTAAATGATGGGAGCGTCGTTCAACCAATCCTAAATGTAGATAGTGAGAAACAGATGTGGAAAGAGAATGTTATTACAGAAGATGTAGCAGAAACAGTTTTTCAAACCCTTGTATCTGTCGTAAATGATCAAAACGGTACGGCATATCGAACAGATGCTGGCCATAGCTTGAAACTTGCTGGTAAAACAGGGACTGCAGAGATTAAGGATTCCCAAGCAGATATTGATGGAGATCGTCTCGGCTGGTATACGAGTATCGATGTTGAAGACCAAGACTATATTGTTACCATAATGATTGAAGGTAAAACGAGTGGTGATGTCGTTGATATGTCAAACAGATTTTGGACCGGTCTTTTAAAAGATTAGAAGCTCTTATGAGGAAAAAGGCGCAACCTAGCTTAGGTAATAGTTACACCTTTAAGGTCTACGTAGAAAAGATGATCCATATATTTTCTATTAAGGAGGTTGTTGCTATGGCTATCACTAGGTGTGCTGATTGTGGTTGTATTGAACACAGTGACCGGAGAGAGTGTCCTTATTGTGAACGAACTTTGTGTGGAATGTGTATGGAAAAACAAGTGAAAATATATGCTTGGAATGGCTGCGCTTCATGTTGTATTGATTTTCGTAAACTAGCACACAATTAAATGATATGAAGGGGACCAACAATGGATGAGGTTGGTTCTCTTTTTATACAACGATAACAGACAAAATATGGGGATGTCTGAAATGGAATACTTCTCCTTTTCGCACATCCCCTAAAGCTAGTTAAAATTTAGTACACCTTGTCACCATTAAAAATGGAGTTTTTAACGACGACATAATCTACATTTCGAATAGAGTCTAATTTTTTTCCACCTGCATAAGAAATAGAGGATTGAAGATCTTCTTCCATTTCTTTTAATGTATCGTCAAGGGATCCTTTATGCTCGACATACATCTTTTTACCTTCTACATTTTTCTTTTCACCTTTTTGGAACTCTGAAGCTGAACCAAAATATTCTTTATATAGCTTTCCATCTTTTTCAATCGTTTCACCTGGTGATTCTTCATGACCGGCAAATAATGAACCAATCATAACCATCGTTGCCCCGAAGCGAATTGATTTTGCTATATCTCCATGAGTACGAATACCACCGTCAGCAATAACGGGTTTACTTGCTGCTTTTGCACACCAACGTAGTGCAGCTAATTGCCAACCACCAGTACCAAATCCAGTTTTGATTTTCGTAATGCATACCTTTCCTGGTCCGATTCCTACTTTTGTCGCATCTGCTCCAGCATGTTCTAATTCCCTTACTGCTTCTGGAGTTCCGACATTACCTGCGATTACAAAGGATTCCGGTAAGTGTTTCTTAATAAATTGAATCATGTTAATTACTTGATTAGAATGTCCATGTGCGATATCAATCGTAATGTATTCAGGTGTGAGTTGTTCCTCTGATAATTGTTGGATAAATTTGTATTCTTCTTCTTTAACCCCTACACTAATAGATGCAATTAACCCACGTGAATGCATGTCTTTAATAAAAGATTGACGCTTCTCTGGTTCAAAACGATGCATAATATAAAAGTAATTATTTTCAGCTAAATAAATGGCGATTCTTTCATCTATAATCGTCTGCATATTTGCAGGTACGACAGGCAGTTTAAATGAATGCTTACCTAATGTTACGGTTGTCTCACATTCAGAACGGCTAGTTACAACACATTTTGCTGGAATAAGTTGAATATCTTCGTAGTCAAACACATTTTCCATCATATACACCCCTAAAAACGAATATTTAAGATCAAATAATATAAAACGTTCGCCCATTTGGTAATTTACATCATTTTCAGCCGTATGTCAAAGTTTTTTTTATTATTTGTAAAAGAGAAAGGATTATGTTGAGTATTTATTAAAATTCTTTTGTCAATGGTTTGTAACCAAATTTGTGAGTTGTATCACAATTTTTAAGCTTGTTCTTTGTTAACCTATGAAAAAGGGGGTAAGTGAAATGGAATTTTGTCATATGGCAGGAAGTGTGTCAGAGCTATGCAGGCCACTTCAACAATTAAAAGATGAACATCGTCCTTTACGAACAAAAATGGAAAGTCTTTATAAATTTTCTCTATCTATAGAGAGTGTTTTATCAGGTGAAGATAGAAGACAGAAAATAGTGCAATTGCGTGAAGGTGTAGTCGAGTTTGTTAACGAATTAGACCCACATTCGGAAAGGGAAGAAGGAATCTTGTTTCCAATGGTGGCAAACTATATCGGAAGAGATTCAGGTCCTATATTTGTGATGGAATATGAGCATGACCAAGCGAAGGGCAATTTAAGAGAATTTTTAAAAGTAACAAATAAGATTACAGATTTTCTCTCGCAAGAAGACTCAAAAGCGATTACGAATTTGTACAATGAAGCTTATTTGACCTTAAAAGAACATTTCTTGAAAGAGGAAGAAGTATTGTTTCCAATGGCAGAAAAACTTCTTACAGATGAAGAAAAACAAATGTTAGAGAAGCGTATACAGGTTGTTTAATAGTAAAGAGGGAGCACGATTAATAAATCGTGTTCCCTCTCTTTTTATCGTGAATAAAAAAATAAAAGTTGTTTGTATTTTTGATATGAAAACCAATATATAAAATACGTTTTTATATTTACCTTTCCTAAAATTCCCTATATAATGAATTTTGTGTGAATAAATCTTACAAAGTACTTGATTTTTATTGTGGATTAGGGAGGGCTTTTTTGGAATGACTATGCAAAAAGAGAAACTCAAAACGACCGTTGAAATGCAAACGGGTTTCAGCTTTCCAAAGTATATAAGTAAAATGAAAGGGCTTCATGCCCAAGAAAATAAGCGACAATTAACAGATTCATTTATATCTGCAGTTGGTGGTTTGATCGCTATTACGACTGTTAGTCTTATTGTAGTTACTCTTGGATATCCAATGGCCTTAGGTCCAATAGGAGCAAGTTGTTTACTCGTGTTTGTGGCTTATAAAGGGCCTTTCTCTCAGCCTCGTCATATATTAGGTGGACATTTTTTGTCAACGTTAGCAGCTTTAGCTATTTGGGATGTATTTGGACGATCACATGTGACAATTGGAATTACATTAGCCGTTGTTGTATTGCTAATGGTTTTTACAAAGATGATGCATCCACCCGCAGCAGCAAGCGCAATCGTTGCTATAAATACACAAGTAGGGTGGGGGTTTTTAGGGGCAATTTTTGTTAGTGCAATACTAGTCGTTATTATTTCTGTACTATATAATAACTTGTTCAAATCTAGAACTTATCCACAAAGGTGGATGTAACTTTAAATCTTTACTATATTTTTTAACATTATGTAGGTGGCTATGGATGAAACAAATCCATAGCCTTTTCATTTTTTAGTATATATTCGTGTGATAAATGTTTCTCTTTTTCTTGGATATTCTAAAAAGAGAACTAATAAAGGAGTATCACATGTCTACTGATGCCTTAATTATGGGATTTGCATTTATCCTCATTCACCTATTTGCAAACACATTAATACCTTCGGAGCGAATTCAGCGATTAAAGTGGTTTTCATTTTCGGGAGGGCTTGCTGTATCCTATGTTTTCGTATATATACTCCCGACTTTACATAAAGAACAAAATTTATCAAAAAAGTATAGTGATTATTTTACGATGGAGTCGGAATTGTACTTTATTGGGTTATTAGGCGTATTGCTATTTTATGGGATTCAAAAAGTAGTTCGAAAAGCGCAGCTAAACGATAAAACTGAAAAGGCTAGAACGTTGTTTTGGCTACAAATTCTTTTTTTTGGTGTTTACAACATGTTGGTTGCTTATACCGTTCTTTCGCATAATGTATTAGGCATTCAAGCTGTCTTCTATGGACTTGCAGTCGGTCTTCATTTTGTCGCAGTAGCACATGACTTATGGAGGGAATATACGGATATATATAATAAAGTTGGTAGATATGTACTAGCTCTTGGGATTATTGGTGGTTGGATAATGGGTATGAGCGTACAATTATCTCCTTTAACTGAATCGATTATTTTTGCTTTTATTTCTGGAGCTATGATTTTAAATGTATTAAAATATGAATTGCCACCAGATGAGGAAGCGCATTTCCCAACGTTTGCCATAGGGGTTGTATGTTACACAGCTATTACGATGTCTTTAAAGTTTTTTTTTCAATGGTGAGAGACTTTGTATCAAGTTCCGAAATGGTTTAAAGGCAAATATAATGGGGGATTGTTTTTAAAAAATAAATTTAATTCATAAAAATAAATAAATTACATTAAAATTAAGAGGAAATATTCGATGTATGTAGAAGTATATATAGGACTAAACCGACTTACTTCGAGAGGTGAATATTGTGCAAACTAATGATGTGAAAAATTCTAAAGAAGAAAAAGAGGCTTCTGTTACATATTCAAGGACGAATCCTTTTCCAGCAAAAGTACTTAAAAATGTAAATTTAAATGGATCTGGCTCAAATAAAGAAACGAGACACATTGAATTATCATTAAAAGACTCGAATTTAGCCTATGTTCCTGGAGATTGTCTTGGTATCTTCCCAGAAAATGAATCGGAACTTGTTGAAACTCTTATTAAGGAAATGGGTTGGACCTCATCTGAAAGCGTAACAATAAATAAAAAAGGTGATAAGCTCCCGTTACAGGAGGCTTTGACAACATACTTTGAAATTACTTTATTGACGAAGAAAATTGTGCAGCAAGCAGCTCAATTGACAGAAAATGAAGAAATTCAGAATCTAATCTTACCGGAAAATAAGGATCAATTAAAAGAATATATGGACGGACGTGATTTGCTCGATCTTTTACGTGACTTTGGTCCGTGGAATGGGTCAGTACAAGATTTCGTTTCATTATTAAGAAAAATGCCACCACGTCTATATTCGATTGCTAGTAGCTTAACAGCTATTCCAGACGAAGTGCATCTGACAATTGGTGCTGTTAGATATGAAGCTCATGGTCGTGAAAGAAAAGGAGTGTGCTCTGTACAATGTGCAGAACGCGTCGATAATGGAGATACGCTACCAGTTTTCATCCAACAAAATAAGCATTTCTTTCTACCAGAATCTTCGGAAACAGATATTATTATGGTAGGGCCAGGAACCGGTATTGCGCCATTTAGATCTTTTATTCAAGAGCGTGCAGTGAACGGAGGATCAGGTAAATCTTGGCTGTTTTTTGGTGATCAGTATTCATCAACTGATTTTCTATACCAAGATGAGTTAGAAAAATATCAAGAAGATGGGGTCTTAACAAAACTAGACACTGCATTCTCACGTGATACAGCAGAGAAAGTATATGTACAACACAAAATGCTTGAAAACAGTAAGGAATTGTTTTCTTGGTTAGAAGCAGGTGCATACTTCTATGTGTGTGGAGATAAGCAATATATGGCTAAAGACGTACACAACACGCTTATCGATGTTATTGAAAAAGAAGGGTCAATGGACAGAGAAGCAGCAGAAGCGTATTTAGCTGAGATGCAAAAAGAAAAAAGATATCAACGTGACGTCTATTAAGAAACAATAATGTGAAGCAACGTTTCGATTAGTTAATAAAAACAGACAGAGTCTTTTCTCTGTCTGTTTTTATTGGCTGTCCAAATCTGTTCGCTCACCTAAGCTTTCATGATTAAAGGGTTCTTAAAAAAGAAAAATTTTTGACCATGAAAAACCATTTTTAATTGTTAATTAATAATATTGTTCAAAATATTCTCTAGCTGCATCTTTATCTTGGCTAAATAATTGATTCAACTTGATAATTTCTTCTTCATTCATTGATTTTAATATATTTTCCTCAAAACCATTCCTTTTTAAATAGCTATAAGAAAAAAATCCATCCACACTAAAAAACATACACCTAACTCCTTTTTTGATACAACGGTCTGAACTTTATAAAAAATGTTATCTTATTACACATTATTACCAATTATGGATATTCAATTCATTATTTATGGTGCTAATAAATTAAATAAGGCAACATCAACATGGAATTCTTATGTTGTCAGGTATTTTTCCATAAAATAATACGTAAGATAGGATATATTATCTTTTTATCGGAGGGGAAAATGCTATTAACTAAGGATAAATTAGAGAAAGCTGAAGGAAAAATCTATCATTTTATTAAATCAAGATACCCTCAATTAGTAGATACATATATAGATGTCATCCCAAAAGCCCGGTTTATGATTATGGAAAGAATGGTCAATGCGCTTTTAAGAGAAGGATTTCTGCAGAACCAACAAATTGAAACACAGATTTCCAGGTCCAACCAGGTACAGATTACACTTCATAATGGCAAGCTTATATTACCAATCTCATCAATTTATAGTTATAACAGGTTTAAGTTAGGAAGCCTTCCTATTTTTAAATCAAAGACTACTAGTGAGATCGCTCATCCAGAATTTTTACTCGGAGTCATGAAGGAATTGCAACAAGAACAGGGTCTGATGTATACAAATCTGCAAGGATTTCGAGCCGAGCTTTCTAATAGTGTTGCCAATATGGGTTTAGCACTGCTTTTTCAGAAAGTTAGAATGAAAGAGTTACAGAATCTGGCGTTAGAAAATCAATGGAAATCCATTATGGAGCTAGTAGAAGGCTTAGCAAATGAAGATAGATTTTTTGATGAGTCGGTTTTTTTTGAACAATTATGTGTGAATGGGCACCAATTACACCCTTGCACAAAGTCTAAAATCGGATTAAGTATCGAAGAAGTGATGGAATATTCGGCTGAGTTTAATTTAACAATGCCTGTGTATTTTGCTGCTATCCATAAAGATATTTCTTACCATAATCCAAAACTAAAAGGGGAGCAAATTAATCAGTTTTGGTTGAATGAATATCCTGAGCTTATTGATGAATTAAAGATAGATTGTAGTAAAAAACACGTTAATCCAGATGACTTTTTCATTGTGCCAGTCCATCCATGGCAGAAGGAACATACTCTACCAACACTTTATTCAAATGAAATAGCTAGAGGTCAACTATTTCTTATTGATTTTTCTATCGAAACGAAACCGACATTGTCAGTACGCACCGTAATGCCACAAGGAAAAAGTCATCATTTAAAATTGCCGCTTAATATTCAAATGACAAGCGCAGTGAGGACTATATCACCGAATTCAGTCCACAATGGACCGGAATTAACGTTAATATTAGGTAACGTTCTGAAAAAAGAGGAGTACTTTCATAATACCTTAAATATCATTGGCGAGGATATAGGCTTGCGTTTTCAATCAACTGATCAAACAGAACTTAGCTTTCGAGATCGGAACAAAAATCTTTCTTATTTGATTAGAAACAGTCCTTCATTACTGACAGAAAAAGATGAACACGCAATCGTTGCTTGCGCTTTGTTTAATATTTCACCGATAACCAATCAATTATTAATATATGAAATAATCGAGCTGTTCCATGAGAGGAATCAAACTAATTCGTTAAAAGACAACATCTTGCTTTTTTTCAAAAATTATATCACGGTTGTCCTTACAGGAGTGATTCCTTTAATGACACGATATGGAATTGGTTTAGAAGCACATTTACAAAATACATTAATCGTGTTGAAAGAATGGGAGCCTGTAAAAGTCCTTATTCGTGATTTGGGAGGTGTACGGGTCGATAAAAGGCGCCTTGAACAAGCGGGGTATAACGGAACATATTTCCCTGGGTCGGTCACAATTAGTGATGACGAAATTGGAATGCAAAATAAAGTGATTCATACTGTCTTTCAAAGCCACATTGGTGAGCTAACTTATCACTTAGCTGGTAAATATAGAATAAACGAACAAGAACTTTGGCAAATAGTCAGAGATACGTGTATGTCCATCTTTTTCAACCTTAAAAAAGATAACTCAATAAAAATGAATATCGAAAGTGATATGGCAGCTTTACTGGGGAAGACCGTTCAAACAAAGGCATTAACGCTCATGCGTTTAAAAAATGATGTTACGGATTATGCTTTTATAGATTTACCGAATCCTTTGTGGAGACAGTGATGAAAGTTAAGGGTTAGAAAAAGGTGGGTAAGTATATAGAGAAGAGCATTTGCTCTTCTTTTTTGTTTGAAGGTCACATCTATCAATTGATTTGTGACCTTACATTTTTGTGTCACTTACATGAAACGATTGCTTAACTATCTGTTTTTATGAGTTTGCTCGAGGAGCACTTTTAAAATCTATGCTCTTATGGGTGCCGTCGCAAAAGGGCTTGTTTTTAGACTGACCACAGTGGCAAAGACTAAAAGTAGATTTAACATCAAACTTATTCCCCTCTCCATCGATTAGGTCGACATCTCCAGTAACACGAAATGAACCGTTATCATTTACTTTAATGGTTGGTTTATTTTTTTCCAAAAGTAACAACCTCCTTATTCTTTATACTTTTTTTCCATATTATTTTAATTTATACAGTAATAAAATCACATTGCTTTATATTTTCTAATCTCTGGTAAAGTTTCTGTAACAAACATTTAACAAAGACTAACAGCCTCAATCCAATGTAAGCTAGAACTGAAACCACTCAGACCATTTATTATTATTTCCTCTGTTTGTTTAAATCTGCTGAGGTCCGTAAGTGTGTGCGGCGATCAGTTCTTCTCCATTTGAGTTTACTATGTCCTTAAACTATCTATACATTTGTTGGTCAATTTCCATGATAGAAATAAATAATACAGTATCAATGGCACCTGCTATTTGTGACAAGGTGACATTGCACTGGTCAAAAATCCTTCTGGCAACATAATCAATCCATTATTCCCACACTAAACAATAGTGCTACTTGAATATTAATCTATAAACCTCATGACTACGTATTCATTACAAGTATAACAATTATGAGGGCAAGAAGCAAAAACATGGAACAACAAAACACACTTTAGCGAGCCACCAGCTAAACAAGCCTGGAGATAAAAATCCTACATCTAAAAACTTGAACATCATTGGGGGTGGGAAAGCAGTGTTTCAATGTTTTAATATTTGTTTACATGTTGGACATGTATCTTTAAAGCACTAGCTAATCACCAAAAACTATTAGTGCAAACAGTAGAGTGCATGTTCATATCATTGCTAAAAAATTATACAACACTAAATGAACTGTACAGTTAAAGAACGTACTCAGAGATACATTTTAAAACTATAGCTATTGAAGGTAGTATTGTAGACGGTTTTGTTAAATGGGTTTAACAATTGGCATAATAATTGCATTGGAAATAAGTGAAGTTTATTATGACTTAGATAAAGTAGGAGGAATACGAAATGGGAAAATTAAAATTGGTAGATTTAAGTCATCCATTTGGGGATAAGGCACCATTATGGCCATATTTTGATGATGTTGTTATTGAGAGAAAACACTATCATGCTAAAGCGGGGGTACTTTCCCAGAAGATAACGACAGTGATGCATTGTACGACACATGCGGATGCACCAGCACATGTTATTGAGGGAACAGAATATACAGATGAAGTTCCACTTGATAAGTATTTTGGAACCGGTGTTGTTGTAGACATCCCAAAGGGGAAGTGGGAAATTATCACAGCTGAGGATTTGGAAAATGCAACACCAAAAATTCAGAAAGATGACATTGTGATAATCCATACGGGTTGGCATCGTTATTGGGGAGATAATCGTAAATACTTTGCTCATTCTCCAGGGTTAACAAGAGAGGCTGCTGAATGGTTGGTAGCGAAGGGCGTAAAGGCAGTAGGTGTTGATCAGCAGGCCCTTGATCATCCGATGGGTACTCCGATTGCTCCACATGGTACTGGCCCGTTAATTCCAGAGATAGTAGAAGAATACAAAAAAGAAACAGGAAGAGATGTTCTGGAAGATTTTCCGGATTGGGAACCAGCACATCGTGTTCTGTTAGGAAACGGTGTAATGGGATGGGAAAATGTTGGAGGCGATATTGAAATGGTTCTTGGCAAACGGGTTACAATTGCTGGGTTTCCAATCAGGTGGCACATGGGGGACGGATCCATTGTTAGACTTGTAGCCATGATTGACGAAGATGAGATAAACAATGTACCACCTAGAGTTTATAAGTACGGAACTCAGTAAAAAAAGGAATCAAATATTCGTTGCGAATTGATCCCATTACCTTTGATAGTTACTAATCAACTAGAGGTAATGGGATTTTCTAGAACGAAGAATCATAAAAATTTATCCTATTAAGGTGTATAAAGAGGTGGTTTTTCTTGAATAATCAATTAATTGAGTATTATCGTAAAATGCTTTTCATCCGGCGATTCGAGGAGAAAGCAATTGAATTATATAAGGAAGGCTTAATCGGAGGATCCTATCACTCTTATATTGGGCAAGAAGCGATTGCTGTCGGTGTTTGTAGTACTTTACGGAAAGAAGACTATATGACAAATACTTATCGTGGCCGTGGTCAACATTTAGCAAAAGGAGCAGATCCAAAGCGCTTGTTTGCAGAAATCCTTGGTAGAACTACTGGTTATTGTAAAGGAAAAGGTGGCCCAATGCATATCACAGATGTGGAACATGGAATTTTAGGTGCAAATGGGATTGTCGGGGCAGGAATCCCCATTTCTGTGGGTGCCGCACTAACTGCAAAAATGACAAATTCAGATCGTGTAAGTGTCACATTTTTTGGGGACGGAGCAATAAATCAAGGTGCATTTTATGAAGCTGCAAATATAGCTGCAATATGGGAACTCCCAGTCGTTTTTATTTGTGAGAATAATCAATACTCCGAAATGACGCCAATCAAGGAAGCAGTAAAAAATAACGACCTTGCTGAACGTGCTGATACTTTTTGTATCCCGGGAATAGTTGTAGATGGGAATGATGTTGAAGCGGTACAAAACGTTGCAATGGAAGCCGTTAATCGTGCTCGTAGTGGTGGTGGACCCACTTTAATTGAAGCTAAAACTTATAGACTACAAGGACATATGTATGGAGATAAGGAGACCTACCGAACGAAGGAGGAAGTAGGTAGAAGATGGGAAAAAGAACCTATAAAATTATTGGCTGAAAAACTAATTGAACTAAACTTAGCTACAAATAAAGAGTTAGATGTTATTGACAATAATATTAATAATGAAATTTCTGAAGCTGTTAGATTTGCTAGGAATAGCCCAGAACCAGCAATAGAAGAAATATTTACGGATGTTTTATAAATAAGAAGAGAAGGGATGATGATTTTGGTTAGGGAAATAACGTATGTGCAAGCTTTAAATGAAGCTTTACGTGAAGAAATGGAGAGAGATGAGCGCGTATTTATAATGGGAGAAGACATAGGAGATTATGGTGGGGTTTTTAACGTAACAGCTAACCTAATTAAGCAATTTGGTCGAGATCGTGTACGCGATACGCCGATTTCTGAAACGGGCTTTATTGGCGCAGGTTTAGGGTCTGCGATGACTGGATTGAAGCCTGTTATTGAAATCATGTGGATTGATTTTACAGCTGTTGCAATGGATCAAATTATTAACCAAATTGCTAAAATGAAATATATGTCAGGTGGGCAGACGAATGCACCTTTAGTGATCCGTACACAGGGTGGTGGAGGACGGGGAAATGGAGCACAGCATTCGCAAAGTTTAGAGACTATATTTGCTCATATTCCTGGTATGAAGGTTGTATTACCTTCAACACCTTATGATGCAAAAGGGTTATTAAAATCGGCAATTCGTGAAAATTGCCCGGTTATTTTTATAGAGAATAAAATGCTATATACACAAAAAGGGCGCGTACCAGAAGAAGAATATACTCTTCCTATTGGCAAAGCTGATGTGAAGAAAAGTGGTAGTGATGTTACTATAATCAGTCTCTCTAGAATGGTTGATTTTTGTCTAAGAGCTGCTGAACATTTAGAAGAGGATGGTATATCTGTTGAAGTAATTGATTTGAGAACTCTTAATCCATTAGATATGGATTCGATTATACAATCTATTAAGAAGACGATGCACGCAGTTGTAGTTCATGAGGCCAGTAAATCATATGGCTGGGGAGCAGAAATTGTTTCACGAATACAAAAAGACGCTTTTGATTATTTAGATGCACCAATTGACCGTGTTGCAGCTGAAGACGTTCCGATCCCTTATAATCTCTCTTTAGAAAAGGAAACACTTCCTCAGGTTAAAGATATTATCAAAGCGGTAAAAGAACAATACCAGAGTGAGGTCTAATACAATTAAAGAAGGAGAAGAGAAAATGCCGTATATCAACATAAAATTAGTTGAAGGTAGAGATATCGAGACAAAGAGACGTTTGGTTTCAAGTTTGACAAAAGCGTGTTGTGAAGCGTTATCTATTACACCAGATTTAGTACGGATTGAGTTTAATGAGTTAAAAGTAGATCAATTTAGTATTGGTGGTAATTTAGTAATCGACAGAAATAACAGCGCTGATGGGGGTTATAGTAAATGACACATGTTATACAGTTACCCAAAATGGGGTTGTCAATGGAGGAGGCTAAAATTAATCGATGGATAGCGGAACTTGGTAAAGTGTATCAAAAAGGTGATTTGCTAGTTGAGGTAGAAACAGATAAATCTACTTTAGAAATTGAAATGAATCAGGATGGCGTTATTTCTGAGTACCTTGTTAATGAAGGAGATACAGTTGAAGTGGGTACACCTCTAGTGCGGCTTGAGGTTGAACATAACAATGAGATTAATGAAAAGACTTCTGGTATGTCCCAGATTTGTGAAGCAAAGCAGATAGATGAAGAAAATAAAGAAGAGAAAAAAGAAGAAAACACTACTCATTTGGCAAACTCACATAAACGTAAGCACTTTATCCCGATTTCCCCATCAGCACGAAGAAGAGCTAGAGAGTTAGAGATAGATTACTCAATATTAACAGGTAGCGGACCTAATGGCAGAATTACTCATAAAGATATAGAAGGAGCTTATGCAACAAAAATAAAACGAGAAAAAAACAGGGAAAATGAATCTAAGCTAAACCTTTTTGAAGATAAGTCTATGAAACTAACTCAAATGAGGAAGATTATTGCAAAGAGAATGGTTGAGAGTGTCACAACAATCCCTCAATTTCATATTAAACGAAAAGTAGATGTTTCTAATATCTTAAAACTGAAAGAGTCTATAGAAGATAGTGTGATTCGCTCTAAGGATATTAAGCTTTCTTTAAATGATTTTATTGTACGTGCGGTTGCTGAAACCTTAAGAAAGTTTCCTAAACTTAATTCCTCGTTTATCGGTGATCCAAATGAAGAAAAAAGCTATATTAAGCAGCATAAGGAAATTAATATCGGGTTTGCTGTTGCATTAGAAGACGGAATTACTGTTCCTGTTATACATCAAGCGGATCAGCTTACAGTCGTCGATATCGCAGCAATTCGAAAGAAAAGGGTAATTTCAGCGCAAACTGGGACATTAAAAGGTAATGAGACAAGTGGAGGTACATTAACAATATCGAATCTTGGAGTAATGGATGTAGAAGAGTTTACAGCGATAATCAATCCTCCGGAAGTGGCCATTTTGGCTATCGGCTCAATCATAAATGAACCGAGAGTAGAGGATGGGGCAATTGGAATTCGCCCAATTGTGACAATTGTAGGTTCTTTTGATCATCGAGTTATTGATGGACTAGAGGCTTCAAAATACATGAAGGAATTAGTTCTTAAATTAGAATCAAAAGATTGGTTATTATTTTAGCAATCAATGGAAAAGGAGGTTAAATCTTGAACGAAAGAATACAAAGCATTACGGCCCGATCAATTGAAGTCCCACTAGACACTCCGGTTTGGTTGGGTGGAGGAGTTGTGAATAAAAGAGATTATTGTTTTACCGAAGTAACGACAACAGAAGGTAGGGTGGGTCATGCACTTACATTTGCAAGAGGTGGTGACTTAGCTTCAACTGTAATAAACAATGTTGCTCCTCTGATTATAGGTATGGAGTCGGATAAAATCGAGAAAATTTGGGAAGTGGTTTATCAAAAAAATCGCTTAAATGGTCAACAAGGTTTATTTATGCGAGCGTTAAGTATTGTGGATTTGGCTTTATGGGATATTAAAGGAAAAAAAGCTAACATGCCTTTATATAAATTACTGGGAGGTTATTGTGATTCTGTTCCTATTCTAATAGCAGGTGGCTATTACGCTCCAGATAAGGATTTAACAAAATTATGTGAGGAATACGAAGAATACACTAAATTAGGCTACAAACATATGAAACTTATGGTTGGAGGGGCTTCCATGGAAGAAGACCTTGCTAGATTTGTAACATTAAGAAAGTTTCTTCCTAATGAGATTTCACTATCTGTAGATGCAAATGGTTCGTGGGAAAATCCGAAAGATATTTTTCGGTGGGTAGATAAAGCTCATAGTGAAGGGGGCAAGATCGCGTTTCTAGAAGAACCTCTTCCTCCAGAGAATATTGATGGTTTTTCATGGCTTCGGAATAAGACATGTGTTCCAATCGCTTCAGGTGAATTTTTAGCGGGAAGATGGGTATTTAACGAATTCATAAATCGTAATTGTGTGGACATTGTACGGGCCGATTCGACATTATGTGGAGGAATAACAGAATGGCGAAGAATCGCTTCAGTTGCCTCTACTCGGAATCTCACACTAGTTCCTCATTATTTTGCTTCAATCCACCTTCAAGTCGCCCTTGCCTTTCCCGGGTCTGACATGATCGAGGTTGTATCAAAGGAAGGGAAAAATAGTAGTTTTTCTCTTTTGGCTGGTGAGAATTTTGTTATAAGAGATGGAATAGCTTATCCAAAAGATCTCCCAGGTTTGGGATTAACAATAGATAAAGAGTTTATGGATGCCCATACGCTCCAAAACTATTCTTATGATAAAACAATGCTAAATTAATGATCGTATGATTAAATCATCCCTTGGTGATAAGGAGAACAGTGAGAGATATTTAGAGGTGCGCTTTTCAATTGTTATGATGATGACAATCACTGTCAGAATCTCTTTTCTCTTTCCAAGTTGGATGTAATCGATCCATTAGGGCACTAGTCGACTATTGAAACTGAGTAATAATTTAATATAAGCGCCCTCTTCATTAGGACTACTTAGTGAAGAGGTTTCCTTTTCCCCTGTTACTATTCAAAAATACCTACTTTTATAATGAGGTGCTTAAAATGAATATTTTAATTATTGGAATGTCAACACTAAACTGGACAAAAATTATAAGGTCTGTTGCTTGAATTCGACTGGTGTTAAATAGCCTAGTGTTCCGTGAATTCGAATGTTATTGAACCAATGAACATAATCAT